>CAZVPH010000001.1:0-27304 GCA_964628125.1 uncultured Thiosulfatimonas sp.
TTCGGAACGGGGCGTATTCTAACCAATCACGCCAACTACGCAAGCCTTATTTTGAAGTTTTTGCATTTTATTTCAATTCTTCTGGTTTGCTACTCTGTTTCGGCCGCTTTAACCAGGCCTGGTAAGTATTTACCCTTAAAAACCTTATTCATAAAGTGGGCAAGCCTGGTCACTTTACGATATACACCAGACAAGCTATGTCTCCAGGTGATTCAAAAACAGCTCATAACTATGAATCAATTATTTATTGAGTAAAATGCAAAGAGTGCTTATTAAACACCGTAACGGTGTAAGGAGTTTAAACATGCCAATTTCTCGTCGACGATTTATCCAACAGGTTGCTGCATTAACCGCCAGTGGCATAACCTCTCCGCTGATTGCAAGCGCCACTCCTGCATCAGTTTTACAAAGCAGGGTCGGGGTGGTACTTGATCCCTCCTTTTATCTGCATGATCGAGTAGGCCACCCAGAAAACGCAAAACGTCTTAAGGCCATTGATGACATCCTGACACAGCAGAAGCTTTGGTCACAGCTTACTCCGGTTGCGGGCCGATTGGCCAGCAGAGAGGAGTTGTCTCTTGCGCACCAAAGCGGCTATATTTACGAGGTTGAAATACTCAGCCAAACCGGTGAAGGTTTTTTTAACGAGTACCAACAAGAAACCTATTTTAATCAACACACTTTTACCGCGGCTAGAATGGCGGTCGGCAGCGCCATCAATCTTAACCTTGCGGTGTATGACCGGGAAGTTGATACGGGCTTTGCACTCTTGAGACCTCCAGGGCACCATGCGTTGAAGGATCAGGCCATGGGGTTTTGTATTTTCAACAATGATGTGATTGCAGCGCGAGCTTTGCAAAAACAGCGCGGCGTTAAACGGGTTGCCATTATTGATTTCGATGTTCATCACGGCAATGGAACTCAGGACTTAACAATTGATGACCCTTCGATCATGGCAATATCTCTGCACCAACACCCTTTCTGGCCACTGACGGGCGCGCTTAGTTTTACCGGTAACGGCGAAGCCGATGGCACCAATGTAAACTGCCCTTTCGGAGAAGGCGTTGGTGACCGCGCTTACCTGGCTGCTTATGACAAGGTTATTGAGTTAAAACTCGCAGAATTTAAACCAGAACATATCATCGTTTTTGCGGGTTATGATGCCCACTGGCAAGATCCACTTGCTGGCCACTGTCTATCTGTGCTTGGATTCAACCAACTGGTAGAGAGATGCTTAGACTCTGCCGAAAAACATTGCAACGGACGCATTAGCTTCTCGCTCGGCGGGGGCTATAAGCTTGAGCCACTCGCACACTGTGTGGCGGGAACGTTTCATACTTTACTCAACACTCCGCAGAAAAAACTCAACCCACTTGGAATGCCATCTGAGGGTGAGGTTGATAGCCAGGATCAACTCGAAACCATAATCCAGCATCACCTTGGTAAACGTTTCAGTTAAACAAGACTCTACAAATTATCAGTCCGCCCCCCTTTTTTAATCCGTTCCCTCTTAAACTCTACTTTCTTAAAGCTTGATAAGGTCACGTATTTTCCAAAAAAACCATCAAGGGTGCTCTGCTTCAGCAAGCCCGCCAGTTGCCCACTGAAATTGCCACCAGTGCTGCCATAACTGTGCGTTTAAGATCGGGATGGTTTTTTCGGCTTTGTGTAGATCGCTGTAGGCGTTTAAGAGGTCTATCATATTACGGTTGCCTGTACTCATGCCGTTTTCTATCGCTGTAATGGCTTCTTTATTGGACTCCACCGCCTTGTTTAGCAAGACCAACTGCTGCAACCCTAACTCATAAGAGGCTTGCGATTGTTGTGCGATTCGAGTGACTTTACGGATCATGATGGTTTTTCTGATCTCACTCTGCTGCATGCTTGCTCTGGTTTTAGCCACTTTGGCATCGGTTCTACCTGAAAGATAGATCGGCACGTTAATTTGTACCCCGCCTTGCAAGCCTTGCATATCATCATAAAAATAGCCATTGCTATCGTTGTGAATATACGCCGTAAACAACTCGATCTGTGGTCCATCGCTCAGTCTGTCAACCTCAATCTGTTTGCTTATTAAGCGAGTCTGTTTGTCAATCGCCATAATCGCTGGATTGTGGTGGATTAAATCTGACCAGGCCTGGTCATTTTCATTTAGGTTTATGTTCGGCTGGGACGCTAAATTCGTTAGACTCGTTAAACCTTTTGGCAAGACACCCACTCCTGTAAAACCGCTCATATCAAACGGGCTATTTACCAACTCCGTTAAACTAAAGTAGAGATTTTGCATCTTCTGTTGGACGGCGATTTGCTGTGCTTGTAGGCTGTCTATTTTGGCCTGTATTTCCGTGAGATCATTTAAGCCTTGATAACCTAACTGAAAACGACTTTTAGTCTGTTTAAGCAAGTCTTGATAGGTTTGCTGTTCTTTGCCTAAAAACTCCCACTCCGCCTGCTGTTGCCAGTACTCGTAATAGTTCATGGCGATCTCTAGCAGAATGTCTTGTTGGCTAATTTTAACATCCTGTTTGGCGATCTCTACCGCCTGCTGTGAAACTTGGCTACGCGCTTTTTTTTCTGGCTGATAGAGCGGATAGCTTGCCCGAAGCTGACTGGCGGTTCGTCCAAAGTCGTTTTCTTCAACCCACGCATAACTCAGCTCAGAAATAAACCGGACGCTTAGCCCCTCTTCGCTTTGTGAAGCCATGAGCTGATGGCCGTTAATATCAACCTCCGATTGAGCCAACTCTATATTGGGGTTATGAGCGAGCGCCAGTGCAAAAAGATGCTTCAGCTGTGGGTCTGCTGATGCCAGTGATTGACTCTCCGCCATTCCAGGTGGCGCCATCAAGAACAGAGCCATGAAGCTAAGTGCCGATAATCGTTTGCAGATTTGTTGATAGGCTTGACTACACGGTACAGCCTGACTACGTTTTACTCTTTTAAAAAAGCGTTCGGTTACGAGCCTCTTCAGCATCTTGTTTAAAACGTTTTTGAAATATTTCATGAGTTTACTCCTGTACTGTGCTCCGTTGAGGTTTCCCTGTTCTTGATTGAAAACAGTCGCCTGCTATAGATCAAGTAAACCAACGCAGGGATTAACACCATAGAGACAATGGGCGCGGTAATCATGCCGCCGATCATCGGCGCGGCAATGCGTTGCATCACCTCAGAACCGGATCCAGAGCCATACATAATCGGCAGTAACCCCAATACAATCACCAGAACGGTCATCGCTTTAGGGCGTACTCGTTGCACTGCACCGTACATAATGGCGGCTTTCAATTGTGCTTTATTATTCAAACGATTTTCTTGCTCCGCCCGTTGAATGGCTTGCTTTAAATACAGCATCATAATCACGCCAAATTCAGCTGCGACCCCGGCAAGCGCAATCATGCCAACCGCCACTGCGACCGAGTAATCATAATTTAGCCACCAAATAGACCAAACCGACCCTAAGAGGGCAAACGGCACCACGCCCAAAATTAGCATCGATTCCGTTACATCTTTAAAGATTAGATACAACAATACAAAGATAATCAGCAAAGCAAAAGGCACGATCGTTTGTAAGGTGGCTTGTGCTTTTAAAAGATACTCATACTGTCCTGTCCAATGCACACTTACCCCCGACGGTAAGTCGATCTTATCCAACACGATTTGTTGGGCCGATTCGATATAACCAACCAGATCAACATTGGGCTTTAAATCGACAAATATCCACCCATTTAGGCGAGCATTTTCAGATTTAATCATCGGTGGCCCCAACACAATGGAAACATCAGCTACTTGACCGAGTTGCAATTGAATGCCTTGCTGAGTGACGACCGGCAATACCCTGAGCTGTTCAACCGAATCCCGCCAAGTTTGCGGATAGCGCAAATTCAGTGTGTAGCGCTCCCGGCCTTCGAGTGTGGTTTGCAAAACCTTGCCGCCTACGGAGGTGGAGATGATGTCGGCCAGCTCGGCCATATTCATACCGTAGCGCGCCATCTGAATACGATTCGGCACTATATCAATATACCGTCCACCCTCTGACCTGTCCGAGAACGCTGATGCGGTGCCTGGTAGCTTCTTTAAAACCCCTTCAATGTCCTGTCCGACCTGCTGAATTTGCGCCAAGCTATCCCCAGATATTTTTACACCAATTGGGGTTTTTATCCCAGTAGAGAGCATATCAATACGGGTTTTAATCGGCTGTACCCACGCGTTGGTCAACCCTGGAAAACGCACTGTTTCGTCCAGTTCGGCAACGATCTTATCGAGGGTCATGCCAGGACGCCATTCGGATTTATCTTTAAACTGAATCGTGGTCTCGATCATGGTCAAGGGGGCTGGATCCGTCGCGGTATCCGCACGACCTATTTTTCCGAAGACCGATTCTACCTCTGGTAAAGTTTTAATCAGCGCATTGGTTTGCTGTAATAAAATCTGGGCGTGACCAATTGACAGGCCTGGCAGTGTGGTTGGCATATACATTAAATCGCCCTCTTCCAGTTCGGGCATAAACTCACTGCCGATCTGTTGCCACGGGTAAACAATCGTTGCCAGCAGGCAGAACGAGAGCACAACCACCAGTTTTGGCCAGTTTAAAAGTCGGCTTAAGATCGGTTTATAGCCCGCAATCAACCATCGGTTAATAGGGTTTGCAGACTCTTTTGGTAACTTGCCTCGCACAAAGTAACCGATTAAAACAGGCACTAGACTGATCGCTAACCCAGCGGCAACCGCCATTGCCAAGGTTTTGGTTAACGCCAAGGGCGTAAACAGACGACCTGCTTGTTCTTGCAGGGCAAAAATAGGCATAAAGCTCACAGCAATAATTAACAGCGATAAAAACAGCGGCAGACCGACCTCTTTAGAGGCATTTAAGACTAAGTTCCAATGCGCTTCGCCTTTCGCGTGCTGGCCGGTTTTCTGAAAATGCGCCTCTAAATGCTTGTGGGCATTTTCAATCATCACAATGGCGGCATCCACCATGGTTCCGATGGCGATGGCAATGCCGCCCAAGCTCATAATATTGGCTGAGACTCCCATCTGTTGGATAATAATAAACGCCCCCAAAATGCCTAACGGCAGAGAGATGATGGCGACCAGCGCAGAGCGCAAATGCATTAAAAACAACAGTGAAATCAGTGCGACGACCAGCATCTCTTCGAATAACTTATCGCTGAGTGTGTCCACTGAGCGATTGATGAGACCTGCACGGTTATAGACTTCGACAAGCTCGACGCCTTTCGGCAGGCCTGGTTTTAAGCGCTCAATTTTTTGTTGCACCGCTTCAATCACTTTTAAGGCATTTTCACCGGAACGCATGACGATAATTCCGCCAACAACTTCGCCCTCACCGTTTAAGTCCGCAATCCCACGCCTGGCTTTACTGCCTAACTTAACCGAGGCAATGTCTTTTAAAAGAATGGGCGTTCGATTGTCCGACATTACACCCACCGGCACCGCTTGTAGGTCTTCAATGCTTGAAACATAGCCTTTCAAGGCCACCATATATTCGGCTTCGGCTTGCTCAATGACCGAGGCGCCCATTTCGATCGTGCTGTTTTTGATCGCTTGCTGAATCTGCTGCAGCGGCAGGTTAAATGCGCGTAATTTATTGGGGTTCACCACCACTTGATACTGCTTTACCATGCCACCGACCGACGCAACTTCTGACACACCAGGCACCGATTGTAATTCATACTTTAAAAACCAATCCTGCAAGCTTCTCAACTGCGCTAAATCTGTTTGTCCGGTCGTGTCTTTCAGAGCATATTGATATACCCAGCCCACACCAGACGCGTCTGGCCCTAAAGTTGGCAAGACTCCGGCGGGTAAATCGGCAGTGACCTGACTTAGATACTCCAGCACCCGTGACCGCGCCCAATAAGGGTCTGTGCCATCTTCAAACAACACATAGACATAAGAGTCGCCAAAAAACGAGTAGCCTCGCACCGCTTTAGACTTGGGCACAGAGATCATTAAATTGGAGATCGGAAAAGTGACCTGGTCTTCAATCACTTGCGGCGTTTGGCCTGCAAACGACGTTTTGACAATTACCTGAACGTCAGACAGATCCGGAATCGCATCCAACGGCGTTTTTTGCAGCGCCATCCACCCCCAAATAGCGATGGCTAAGCTCATCAATAACACCAGCAGTCGGTTGCGAATGGAGTAGGTTATTATGTGATTAATCATCAGGCTTACTCCTGTGCATCGGTTGAAAGCAGACGTCTTAAATTGCTCTGTATCTGGCTTTCAGAATCAATTAAAAACTGCCCTGACAGAACGATGGTTTGACCTTCACGTAATCCCGAGGTCACCTCTGCGATGTTATCGGTCTGCATTCCGGTGGTAATTTCGACCGACTCAAAATCGCCTGAATCGGTTTTAATCACCACGCGCTGACTTCTGCCGTCGTCAATAATCGCCTCTAAAGGAATCGCCAGCACGCCATGCTTTGGCCCCGCGTAGAGTTCAACATCCATAAACTGATTCGGTTTCAACCGTTGGTCAGCATTAATCACCGGTAAGCGAACAATCAACGCCTGGGTGTTTAGATCGGTTTGCGGATAGAGGTAACTGATCGCACTCTCCCAGCGGCGCCCAGGCTGAGCGTCGGTGGTTAAGTTTGAGGTCACGCCTATTTTGATCCAAGCTTGCTGCAGGGGTAAAACTTCAGCCTCTACCCAGACAGTCGACAGATCCGCGATGCTCATTAACTCAGTTTCGGGTTGAATATACATCCCTTCTTGCACCGTTAAATTCGTTACCACTCCCGACTGAGGAGCGTAAATCGGAATCTTATGCATCACCTTGCGTTGACGTTGAATCTGCTGAATCACGGTTGAACCTAACCCCAGTAGCTCCAATCTTATTTTGGCAGATTCAAGCAAGGCGTCTGCAGAACTGCCTAACCGCTGGCGCCCTTGAATTACCTGTAAAAAATCCTGTTGCGCAGAGACAATTTCCGGCGAGTACAGTCGATAGAGTAAAGCACCTTTTTTAATCGACTCCCCGTCGGTCCTAACTTGCAGATCACTCATCCAGCCGGAGGCGCGCGGGTGAATGTGTGACAGCTTGGATTGATCCATCACGACCTTGCCAAAAGTAGGAATGTACTTCCAAAGAGTCGTTTTTTGGACTTCGGTGGTGCGAATCGCCAAGCCTACAGACAACCCTTTAACACCAGAAACAGAATCTGAAAGTGCGATTTTTGGAGCACCGACGGACGGCTTAAAGCTTTGTTTAATTAAATCCATACCACAAATAGGGCAAACGCCTTCATGGTCACGAATGATTTGCGGGTGCATAGGACAGACATATTTAAACTGGGCGGCAGGAGAAGTTGCGTCGGAATCGACCAGGCCTGGTCGTTTCGTTGAGTCGACTTGGCTAGGATCAATCTGAGTGGAATCCATGCGAGCGGAGTCAATGTGAGTAGATCCAGCCTGGTCAGAGCCATTATGAGCAGAGTGGTCGCCATCGTGATTATCGCCTGAACTGTGAGTGACCTCTTGCGCCGCGACCACTGGCGAAAAAGCCGTTGAGAGCATAATCGCAGAGATGCTTAGAAAACAGACCAACCCCACAAAGGTTAAAGCCTTTGCGCTGAGCGACTTTGAAACAAAAATAGAATAGAGCATCGTAAATCCTTACCAAGCTGGCGACTCCATGCTGTGGACACTGCGCAATAAATGAGCAGTAAAGCCAGCGTATTAAGCGAAGACGAACCAGTTTGAAACGCAAAAATAACACACATAAAAGGTTATTAGGCACTTACAAAAGTACCTATAATGAGTGTTAAAAAGGTTTTGGAGGACGTTGCTCTTGCGCCAGAACGGCACTGATCATGATGACGGACTTAGCCGAAATAGATTGACTGTGGTTAAGGCTAACCACCGTGTTTGACTGCGGAAGTGCCGCGGTTGAGTGGTGCATGTTTTGACAGTAAGCATTGTCGCACTGACAGTTATCAAAACAGTGCGGGCAATAGGCGTCGCCGACAGCGATTGGCTGCGCTTCAACGGTTGTAGAGGGGCAGCAATCATGAGAAGCCATGGCTTTAGTCGTGGTTTGTGGTATGGCTTTTTCCATGGTTTTCGCTACGGTTTTCGCAACAGCGTGCACCAACGTGCTATCCACTCCAGAATGCATTGTATTTACAGTCGGCATCACCCCCGCCCACGCTGTGGTGAACGAAGAAAACAAGAGAGTGAAGGCCATTACATAAAATTTCATAATTTTCATTATGGGCATTTTACAAGCGCTTTGCAAGCAACTCACTTGATATGGCTTTGCGAAAACACAGTGGAGCGTACGGCAAACAATGAAAAGATAAACACAGAGTTATGCCCCGAATGCTCGCTTAACCGAAAGTGGCCAGAAAGCGACCAGGCCTGGTTAAATTGGTGAGCGTTCATCAGTCAAAACTTTAAAAATGCATTGAATCGACTCAAGCTGTTCAATCAAATCTTGGGTTTTGTTTTGTGGCGTTAACAGCAGCATTTCTACCTGTTGGCCATAATTTACCTCACTCACCTCACCCTCAACCAGGCCTGTCCAATGTCGAATCTGTTGTTCTAGCGAAAAATCGCATTCCAGCTGAATACGGTCCATCACAACTTGTTGCTCGGTCGGCAAAATTTCCATCACCGCTTGTGCGGCTTGGCTGTAAGCGCGAGTTAATCCGCCAGCACCCAATTTAATACCGCCAAAATAGCGCACTACAATGATCATCACATCACCGATTTTTTTGTGATTTAACACATTTAAAATCGGCTTTCCTGCCGTACCACTCGGCTCGCCGTCGTCACCCATCCCGGCATTAGTGGCGCAGCTGGGGTCACCAATCAAATACGCCCAACAGTGGTGTCGTGCATCGGGGTACTCGGCTTTAATCTCCTCTAGCCACGCCATACCTGTTTCACGTGAAACAATGTGGCGCGCGCAGGCGATAAAACGACTTTTTTTGATGACGACTTCAGCCACGCTCTGCTCGGCAGGAATTGGGTAGTTCATGTTATTTTGCCCTGCCCGGTCTAAATGTGAGCAGGCTCTTGACCTTTTTAATATGGTTAACGTTTTTAACGCTGCTTAGGACATTCGATTTCAACTCGCTTTTTCCGTTAGGCTTACTTTAAACCACACGGAGTAAAGCGCTGGCAAAAATAGCAGAGTTAAAACCGTGCCGACCCCAATCCCGCCAATCAATACATAGGCCATCGGCCCCCAGAAGGTTGAGGTGGTTAGAGGAATGAACGCTAACATGGCAGCAATGGCGGTTAACAACACCGGTCTTGCACGGCGTACCGTTGCATCAATCACCGCTTCTGAACGACCATAACCATCTCTTAGGTGCGCATCAATCTGTCCTGTCAAAATCAAGGTGTTGCGCATCAAAATTCCCGCCAAGCCGATTAAGCCGAGGTTCGCCACAAATCCAAACGGTTGATTGAACAAGCTCATCGCTAAAACCGCACCAATCAATCCTAAAGGCGCGGTAATCACCACCATAAATAGACTGCTAAACGATTTTACAAACAGCATGATCAACAACGTCATGCCTAAAATCATTAAGGGCACTTTGGCTTTGATCGAGCTCTCAGCTTTGCTCGACTCTTCTACTGAGCCCCCGACATCGATTCGATAACCCAGAGGCAACGAATCCAGCAACGGCTGCATTTTGGTTTGGATTAAGGCGGTCGCTTCCGGCGGTTGCATCCCTGAAATAATGTTACTGTTCACCGCCATATAGAGTTCACGATTTCGACGTTCTAGCAAAGGCTCTTCGTACACCACTTGTAACTGCGCGAATTGCTCCAGTGGAATATTCACCCCCTGCTGCGTTCTGATCTGCAAACTCCCCAGGTGATCCACGTCAAAACGACTGCTCTCATTGGCGCGCATCACCACATTAACGGTACGAATCTGCTCACGCACTTGCACCACCGGCACGCCTTGTATCTGCGACTGCAGCTGTTGCATCACCTCTTGAGTGGTCAATCCTAACTGCATCAAACGGGTTTTGTCGGCGTTTAAGTGAAGCGTCGGCACACGATCTCCCCACTGAAGATGAGGATCAAGCGTAAACGACTGTTGACCAATAATGGTTTTAAGCTCATTGGCAATGCGACGTAACTCGTCCGCTTCAGGTCCGACAACTCTAAAGGTTACCGGCCAAACCACCGGGGGTCCAAACAGTAAAGAATGTACCCTGACGCGTGCTTCTGGAAACTGGCCTTCGTTAATTTGCTGTTGCAGCTTGGCTTGCAGTCGATCGCGCGCCTGTGCATCTGGTGTGACAACAATGATCTTGGCAAACGCTGAGTTGGGTAACTCTGGGTTGAGCGCTAAGAAAAAACGCGGCGCGCCTCGTCCGACATAAGAGGAGAGCGATTCGACCTCTTCTTGGCCGTTAATCAAACTTTCAATTCTTTTTGTGACCGCGTCGGTGACCTTAATGCTGGTGCCTTCTGGCAGATAAATATCCACCATCAACTCTGGTCGATCGGAACTTGGAAAAAACTGTTTAACGACCACTTTATTCATGCCCACAACCGCAATCACAAACAGGGCTAAGGTCAAAAATACCACCCACCATTTATGACGCACGCTGGCGGTGATGGTGTTTCGTAACCCTCTATAAAAACGCGTGTCGTACATAGCGGCATGGCCCGTTTCTGCATGAGTCGTTGTCGATGAGAGCGCTTGTGCCGAACCATCTCCTTGAACGGTGGTAAGTTGCCTATTCTGTCCGCTTTGCTTTAATAACTTTACGCCCAAATAGGGGGTAAAATAGACCGCCACAATCCATGACGCCACCAACGCGATGCCCAACACCCAGAAGATATTGCCGGCGTATTCACCCACACGAGACTCGGCTAGGCCAATTGGGATAAAACCAACCACCGTGACCAAGGTTCCAACCAGCATCGGAGCAGCGGTGACCGTCCAGGAGTAAGCAGCGGCTTTAATTTTGTCCATCCCTTCTTCCATTTTGACCAACATCATTTCGATGGCAATAATGGCGTCGTCCACCAGCAAGCCTAGAGAGATGATTAAAGCCCCTAGCGTGATTCGATCAAAATTGATGCCTTGTAGATACATCACAAAAAACGTTATGGATAATGTTAACGGAACGGCTAAGGCAACAATTAACCCTGCGCGCAGTCCTAAGGCAATTAAGCTGACAACCAGCACCACCGCCAACGCCGTCATAAACTTGATTTGGAAAGTGCTGACCGCACTGTGAATAGCATCGGCTTGGTTGGTTATTTTATCCAGCGTCACACCCAAGGGCAGTTGGTGCTGATAGCGCTCTTCAAACTCGGTAAGATGTTTCTCTAACTGCAAACCGTCGGTGGCAGGCGACATCACCACGCCTAAAATCAGCGTCTCGTCGCCCTTGTTTCTCACCAAGAAAGAGGGCGGGTTTTCATAGCCTCGGCTCACCTTTGCCAGCGACTGCAGTGCCACAACCTGTGTGTCTAATAGTATCGGCAACTGCTTAATCTCATCGAGCGTGTCGGCAGTCTGAGTGGTTTTAAACGGGCTGCGCAGATAGAGGCGGTGCCCGGCCGTTTCAATAAAACCGGCGTCGGTCACCGCCAGTTGGCTCTGAATCGCTTGCTGGACTTGCGATAAGTTAAACCCATTTATATTCAGCGCTTGTTCATCAATATCAATATAGATGCGCTGTGGTTGCTCACCAATCAGATTGACCTTTTCAACGCCTTGCACCTGACGCAGAGCGACCTGCATTTTATCCGCTTCCAGCACCAGTTTTTCTTGCGGCCATTGGGGTGCGGTCAAACCGTAGAGCGTGAAATAAACATCCTCAAAGTCGTCATTAAAAAAGGGGCCTTGCACACCTTTAGGTAAAGTAGGCGCGGCATCGCCTAAACGTTTACGCACTTGGTAATAGAGCTCTTGCGAGATTCCTTTCGGCGTGGTTTCAACAAAACTGACGATCATATCGACCTGTCCGGCACGAGATTTGGTTTCAACCCGATCAAAATAGGGAATCTCTTCCAGTTTTTTCTCGAGTGGATCGGCCACCTGGTCTTGCATCTCTTGTGCCGTGGCGCCTGGCCAACTGGCACTGACCAACATAGTGTTTAAATTAAACGATGGGTCTTCGGCGCGCCCCAAGCTTAAAAAAGCATAAACACCCGCCATGGCAACCACCAAAATAAAATAGAGCGTCAGTGACTGCTCTTTGACTGCATAGGCCGAGAGATTCCAACGATTCATTGCGCCGACTCCCGAACCTGCTGGCCTTCACTGAGCAAGTGCACGCCTAACACGACAATACGAGTCTCATCGTTAAACCCACCGTCCACAGCCGTGACCCAGGCAGAGGTTTCGGATAAAGCGTTAACACTGACCGTTTTACGGCTTACCTTCCCCGCGTTCACCACCCAGACCGAGGGGGAATCTCCCGCTTCATAGAGCGCAGTAATAGGAACCTTTATCAATGCTGAGTCGTTGGCAAAAGAGAGTTTGGCGGTTTGGCCTAAATTCAGATTATCCAGGCTTAAATTATCCAAGACCTGCATAGTTTCTTCATTATCTGCAGTGGGGTGCAAAGTGTAGCGCGCCTCCCAAGTACGACTTAAAAGGTCGGCTTGAACATCGACCACTCTTAACGTTGCTTGATAGGTCGCGTTAGAGTCCATCAGGGTCACCGTCGCACGTGTCGGCAGATTCTCTAAGCGTGATTCCGGTACTTGCACTGTCACTTCTCGATGCCCTGCTAACGCAATCCGTGCGACCACTTGACCCGTCGTGACCACTTCGCCTTCTTCAGCGTTGATGGCCAGCACTTTGCCCAGGCCTGGTGAGTTTAAGCTAGTGTAATCCAGTTGATTTTGTGTCTGCTTAGCTTGTAAGCGTAACGATTTAAGTTGAGCGTTCAGCACTGCTGATTTGTTTTCAGCTTGGTCCACCGCCTGCTGACTGGTCAAATCACGCTTAATTAAAATCTTAAGGCGTGACAACTCAGACTCTGACAACTTAATCTCGGACTCGGTGGCGTGAATGTTCGCCCGACTGACGTCGCGTGCCAAGTTAAAATCGGTGTCATCCAAACGAAACAGTGGCTGATCGGCTTGCACTGAATCGCCGGCTTCGACTAATCTCTGTCGGATTTTACCGCTCACTCGAAACGCCATGTCGGTGGTGTAACGCGCCACCAGCGTGCCGCTTAAATGCCAGCTGTCATTCGACGTTTGATCTGCCAAACTTAAGGTTTTGACCACAGGAATAACCGGGGCAATCTCTGCGTCGTCTTTCTGGCAGCCTGTCAGTAACAGAGCTGAAAACAGGGTAACAAGTAAGGGCAATCCGGCGGGGCGCAGAGGAATGAATAAAGCAGATGTGGTAAACGGTTTAAATAGGCGGACGGTCATTTTGGCTTCCTTAATGAAAGTGAGGCGTAGGCACTGTTAAACTTAAGGATTAGGACGAATTCATCTAACCCAAAAAGTAAACGTTGTTTTGTTTTGTTCTGTTTTGAGCATACTTGTGGACAAAATGGAGCCAGAGTTTGACAAGGTTTTCGTCAAAATCATTAAAGCTCTTCACTTGCTGTTAACTCGCTCTTAGTAGACTCTTAGTAGACTCTTAGTAGACTCTTAGTAGACTCTTAGTAGACTCTTAGTAGGCTCTTAGTAGGCTCTGGATGAAATTGTAATCGATTGCTAAAGGACAGTTTACTTACCATACTGCTTATTATGCTACTTGCCTATACAAAAAGAGGTAAAAATCCGTCCTAATAGATCATCCGAGGTAAAGCGCCCGGTGATTTCAGAGAGCGCTTGTTGCGCCAGACGTAAATCTTCCGCCAATAACTCTCCAGCGGCAAAGCCTTCCAACTGCTGCTGTCCATTGAGCACCCAAGAAAGTGCCAACTCCAAGGCCTCTAAGTGGCGTTTTCGAGCCATAAAAACCCCTTCACCGGTCTGCTTAAAGCCCATCTCGGTTTTCAGGTGTTCTCTTAACAGCTCAAGTCCCAGTTTTTCTCTAGCAGAGAGCCAGACTACGGTGCGACCTGTCGCGGCTTCGACCTCGACCATTGGGGCATGGCCGATCAAATCAATTTTATTGCGAATAAGCGTCACCGGAATCTGCACCGGTAGTCGATCGAGAATCATCTGGTCTTCGGCGTGAATTGCCTCGCCTGCTTGCAACATCACCAACACACGGTCAGCGTTGTCCAAAGCTTGCCAAGCGCGCTCAATCCCTATCTGCTCAACTTGATCGGTCGCATCCCGGACGCCAGCGGTGTCTAAAATATGCAACGGCATGCCATCAACATTAATCTCTTCTTTGACAATGTCACGAGTAGTGCCGGCAATGTCGGTCACAATCGCGCTCTCTTTGCCAGACAGCGCGTTCAGCAAACTGGATTTTCCTGCATTCGGTCGGCCCAAAATCACCACCGACATGCCCTCTCGTAATAAAGCGCCCTGTTTTGCCGATTCAAACACCGAATGCAGGCGATCCAAAATCGTTTGCAGATCGGCGGCCACTTTGCCATCGGAGAGAAAATCGATCTCCTCTTCCGGAAAGTCGATCGCCGCTTCCACATAGATTCGCAAACGAATCGTCGCTTCGACCAGCGCATTGACCTCTCGCGAAAAATCGCCTTGCAGTGAGCGCAGAGCCGAACGCGCAGCCTGCTCGGAGGAGGAGTCAATCAGATCGGCGATCGCTTCGGCTTGGGCTAAATCGAGCTTATCATTCATAAAAGCTTGTTTAGAAAACTCACCAGGCTCGGCTAAGCGTGCGCCTAAAGTCACCACGCGGTCCAGTAACCACTGCAATACCACCGGGCCGCCGTGGCCTTGCAATTCCAGCACATCTTCTCCTGTAAAGGAGTGTGGATTGGGAAAGTAGAGGGCAATCCCTTTGTCCAAAACCTCGCCATTTTGGCCTAAAAAATCACCATAGAGGGCATAACGAGGTTTGGGTAATTTACCCAAAACCGCCTCCGCAATCTCAACCACTTTTTTACCGGAGACCCGCACAATGCCAACCCCACCTCTTCCGGGTGCGGTGGCAATGGCGGCAATGGTGTCTAAATTGTCATATTCCATTTTAAGTCTCATTAAATCTGTGTAAAAGCGGTTGGCGACAAGGTATTGGTTGCCCCCGTCGGGATAGAACTGTGTGCAAGACTTATTACTATAAACAAAAAACGCCCATTAAAGGGCGTTTTTAAAACAGTGATTTTTAGTTACGCCACAGTTTGATAGGTGGTGGTCTTTAAATCAGTGATAAAGGCTTTTTGTCCATAAAGCTCGACCGTTCTGTCCAAGGTTTTCTTGGAGGTAAACGTCTGCTCTTCGGCCTCGCCATTGACCTTAAAAGAGAGGACATAGAGTGGCTTGGTTTTCACCTCTGCTTGACCACTGTTTTGAGTAGAAGTATGAGTCGCTCCGGTAGAGGATGCACCTTCCAAAGGCTGATAACCCTCTTTAGTTTTATAACAAAGAGGCTGCATGCCATCGGCCACCAAATAGTCGACTTTGCCGTACATTGGGTGATCTTGACCTAATTTCTGATATGTTAATTGCATCTGCTCTTCCTTACGCTTTGCTTTTCTCTACGGTATCTTCACCGGCTTCAATTTTCTTAGTGATGTACCACTGCTGAGCAACCGACAAGATGTTGTTGACCACCCAGTATAGAACCAAACCTGCAGGGAACCATAAGAAAAAGATGGTGAAAATAAACGGTAGGAACTTCATCACTTTCTGCTGCATCTCATCCATCATTGCTGATGGGTTCAATTTCTGCTGAATGAACATGGTAATCCCCATGATCACCGGCAAGATAAAGTATGGGTCTTGCGCCGACAGATCTTCGATCCACAGTATAAACGGCGCTTGGCGCATCTCCACCGAATAGAGCAGCACCCAGTAAAGCGCGATAAAGACTGGCATCTGGATGAAGATGGGCAGACAACCTCCCAGCGGGTTGATCTTCTCTTCTTTGTAGAGTTTCATCATCTTCTGCTGGAAGATCACTTTATCGTCGCCGTAGTTCTCTTTCAGTTGCTTCAACTTAGGTTGAAACTTCTTCAAACGAGCCATAGAACGGTAACCGGCTTCTGATAGTTTATAGAACACCAGCTTAATCAAGACCGTTAAGAGAATGATCGCAAGACCCCAGTTACCGACGACACTGTGAATTTTATTCAATAGCCAGAAAAGAGGTTCCGCCAAAATGGTGAGGATACCGTAGTCGATGGTGCGCTCTAATCCCGGTGCAATCTCAGAAAGTACATCTTGTATTAAAGGCCCCATATAAAGACTGGAGTTCAACTGCCCCGTCTGACCCGCGGCCACCGTGACCATAGGCTCAACCACACCAACGGCATAACGCCCTTCGGTTAACGGCTTAGCAAAATAGGTATTCTGTACGTCCTGGTTCGGAATTAAGGCGGTGATAAAGTACTGCTGTATCATCGCTGCCCAACCGCCATTCACCAATTTCCCAGAAATGGCTTGAGTATTTAAATCGTCGAACGAGTGCTTAACGTACTTGTCTTCAGCGTTACCGTCGTAAAGCACGGGACCTGTGTAGGTGTACATCATAAAACTGTCATCTGGGTTGTAAGTGTTACGCACCAATTGCGAGTAAAGGCTTCCCGACCAGGCCTGGTCAGTTGCGTTTTCCACTTTATAATCAACCCCAACCAAGTACTCACCTTTGGTAAAAGTGTAAGATTTCGTGACAGTAATTCCATCCTGCGTCCACGTTAAGGGGACCGTCAAGGTGTCGCCTGTCATCTCATAATGGGATTGAGCCGACTGATAAACGGCTTTGTGCGTCGGTGCCGGTAAAACAGCATCGGGTTGCAGTGCAATTCCATTTTGTGCCATGTAAATAAGCGAGCCAGAATCGCTCAATAATTGATAGCTTTTTGAGTGGTCTTCCGAAGCACCATATTCCACCAAATCTGCAACGCGAATGTCTCCACCCATAGTGTCAATCACCAGGTCCAAGGTATCAGTCTTTACAACAATGCGTTGACCTTTTGAGATCTCATTTTGCAATACCGGCACAGAGCCGTCACTGACTCTGCCCGCATTGGCGTTGGGCACATCGCCTGCAACGCCGTTAGAAACCGTCGTGGAGCTGGTCGCTCCTGCAGTTGGTACGTCGTTTGCAAAAGGCACTTCTTGCGCAGCACTGGCGGCAGCGGTTGACTCTACTTTCTGAGCAGTAAACTGCGTCCATTCAAGCCACATCCAGGTTAATGTAAACGCTAATGCTAACCACCAAAACGATCTCATATTCATTGTAAAAACCTTATTAAAAGCGCTCTTTTAAAGCTATTTTGATACTCTTTAAAACAAACGAGTTAAGCGCGATCTTTTAGATCACTCTTTTGAATTTTTCGGACTAGGTGCAAAAAGCTCTTATGCAAGGTCTTATTATCAATATCCTGCATGCCTTTTTTGCCTAAAACGACAATATCATACCCACTTAACTCGTTCTTATGTAACCGAAACGCTTCTCTGGCCACTCTTTTTACACGATTTCGCCAGACGGCCCGTTGCAACTGTTTTTTAGCAATCGCCAACCCCAATCTTGGGCTAATCGCACCATTTGGACGCACAATAAAGGTCCAGTTACGGTTACCAAACTTTTCAGCTTTTGCAAATACGTGTTGAAAATCATCAGGCGTTAAGATACGGAAGGATTTCGAAAAACCAAAGTCTGGTTTTTGAGTAGGAGGTATAGAAGAGGGTAATTCTGGATGAGTTGCTAACTCGTTGTTGGAATTCATTCACTCACCAGAATTTGGATTCAAGCGTACCGGTCAGCGCGCTTAAAACAGTAAAATTAACCGACGATCTGATCGCTGACAGTTAAGTTTTTACGACCTTTAGCACGACGTGCAGCTAAAATTTTACGGCCGTTCTTTGTCGCCATACGCGCACGGAAGCCGTGGTTGCGAGCACGTTTGATAACGCTAGGTTGGAATGTACGTTTCATTTCAATGTTCCTTAAAAAATTCTATTCCGACATCCGGAAAAACGGGGATTATATAGATTTATCAACAAGAAGACAACTATTATACTAAATTAAATAACGATAAAAAAGAAAACCCTACGCCTTTCTTAATCTACTCAGCCCTTGTTAACTTCGGCTTAACTCAACTTAGCTCGACAGTTTGTGTCGCCAAGCAAAATCACTACAACCTATGGTACCACTTAAAGTTCAGTTGTACTTTTGACCAGGCCTGGTCAAGTCTTCCCATTTTAGTGAACTTCGGCGCTTTCTGGTGCTGGAAAAATCAAAAGCTAAGCAAGTTCAAGGCAACTTAAGAGCGTTTACTGTACAAGTTGCGCAAAAAAATATTTTTGGGCGCGCTTCATTTATACTACGCGCTCCGTTGCTTAAAAGAGTGAAGCCCGACCCATGATTGAAACTGCGCTAATATTAGAGCTCATCACCTACTTCATCACCGGTGCCATTGCAGGTCTTGCGGCTGGGCTCTTGGGCATCGGCGGTGGCTTGCTGATTGTGCCCGTACTCTCCACGGTATTTGTGTTTTTTTTAGACGTCAAAGAGGTGGTGCATTTAGCGATTGGCACCTCATTGGCGACTATTTTAATCACCTCTTACTCGTCGGTCCGGGCGCACCATAAAATGGAAGCGGTGCGTTGGGATGCTTTTAAGCTTTTAGTCGGTGGGGTTTTAATCGGAGCGTTTATCGGTGGTTGGAGCTCACAGTTTATCGCTTCGGTTTGGCTTGCAAAGCTGTTTGGCATTTTAGAGTTGTTAATTGCCATCAATATGCTGCTGGCCCTCAAGCCTAACCCAAACCGAAACCTACCAGGCCTGGTCGGCAACAGCGGCGCGGGCGGTATTATTGGCTGGCTCTCCTCTGTGGTCGGCATTGGCGGCGGTACCTTAACCACCCCGTATTTGCAATGGAATAACATCAGCATGCATCAAGCGATCGCAACTTCGGCGGCGGTCAGCTTGCCTGTCGCCCTCGCTGGCTCAATCGGGTTCTTAATCGCGGGCTTAGATGCGGTCGATTTACCGCAGTATGCAACAGGCTATATCTATTGGCCCGCCTTTTTTGGCATTGTCTTAGCAAGCTACTTTACCGCACCCATCGGCGCACGCTGGGCGCACCAGCTGCCGGTGAAAACCCTTAAACGTTTTTTTGCACTCTTCTTAATCCTACTTGCCATAAAAATGTTGTTTTTTATATAACAATCCACAACCGCAAAATAGAGAACGATTTCAATACTTTAAACACCTAATAAAGACAGTTATCCACACGCTTTATGCACAAGGTTACCCACAGGTAAACCCCTTGTTTTAAAGTTATTCACAGGTATACTTGGCGATATCAAGATAACCTGTGTCAGCCAAACCCACTATCTGGTGTGCAATTTTGAGTCTTTCAACAAGCTTTGTTTGCTGTCCGTTCAAAATATAAAAAATAACTATAATCAGGGTTGCTGTGTGTCGTTGGCCACGGTCTTAATCGTCCCCTGCTTGCTCTCTTTAAGGATATGTAATTTGTCATCACTCTGGGCTCAAAGTCTCAAGCATCTGGAAAATGATCTTAACGACCAGCAATTCTATACGTGGATTCGTCCTCTTCAAGCCATCGAAGAAGAGAGCGTCATTCGATTACTCGCTCCCTCTACCTTTATTTTGGACTGGGTCAATAAAAAACTGATGGTCAATATTCGTTTGGCGGTTGCTTTAGCCGCACCGACGAACACGCCCGAAGTGCGTTTAGAAATTGGCGATTACACCTTAGAATCCATTGCAGAGCCAGAGCCTACCATTCCACAACCACTGCAAACCCCTCAAAACGCACGCAAACCAGCCATCAACAGTCGAAGCTCAGCGGCGGACAGCTCTAAAAAGTCCGGCATTAAGCACAATTTAAATGCCAGCTTTACCTTTGACACCTTTGTCGAAGGTAAGGCCAACCAACTCGCCGCCGCCGCGGCGCGTCAAGTGGCTGAGAATCCGGGCGGAAGTTACAACCCTTTCTTTATTTACGGCGGTGTCGGCTTAGGTAAAACCCACTTAATGCATGCGATTGGCAATCAGTTAATGAAGGACAACCCAGACGCACGGGTTGTTTACCTCCACTCTGAACGCTTTGTTGCCGACATGGTCAATGCGTTGCGCCACAATAAAATTGATGAGTTCAAGCGCTTTTACCGTTCGTTAGACGCTCTGTTAATTGATGACATTCAATTTTTTGCCAATAAAGACCAATCGCAAGAAGAGTTTTTTCACACCTTCAACACCTTGCTGGAAGGCAATAAACAGGTCATCTTAACCAGTGATCGCTTCCCCAAAGAGGTGGATGGCCTAGAAGATCGTCTAAAATCTCGTTTTGGCTGGGGCTTAACCATTGCGGTTGAACCGCCTGAGTTTGAGATGCGTGTGGCGATTCTCCTTAAAAAAGCCTCTGAATTTGGTGTAGCATTACCCGACGAAGTTGCATTTTTTATTGCGAAACGTTTACGCGGTAACGTCCGCGACTTAGAAGGCGCCCTGAAACGTGTTGGGGCTTATGCACAATTCACTCAGCAACTGCTGACCGTTGAAGTCGTTAAAGAAGCCTTAAAAGATCTGTTGGCACTGCAACAAAAAATGGTGACTTTGGACAATATCCAAAAAACCGTCGCGGACTATTACAAACTGCGTGTTGCGGATCTGTTGTCAAAAAGGCGCACTCGAAATATCGCGCGGCCTAGACAGATGGCAATGGGGATTGCCAAAGAGTTAACCAACCACAGCTTGCCAGAGATTGGCGATGCGTTTGGTGGTCGAGACCACACCACGGTCTTGCACGCGGTACGAAAAATTAAAGAGTTGCGAGAAACTGACCACCATCTGGACGATGATTTTAATAGTTTAATTCGAATCATTACCAACTAAAGTTGGCGTCATTAAAACACCTTTAAAGACCATTACCCCCCACTAAACACTTATTATATTTAGAGATCAAAAGGCGCTTGGCATGAAAATCACTTTAACTCGTGAAAACCTTTTAAAAGTTCTACAAACCGTCGGCGGCATCGTTGAAAGGCGCCAAACAATGCCGATTTTAGGCAATCTTTTATTTCAAGTCGCTGAGAACACTCTGACGGTCACCGCGTCCGATTTAGAGATTGAGACTCGGGCCCAAACTGAGTTGGAATCTTCAGATGAAAGCCACTTTTCAATCACCTTGCCGGCAATGAAGTTGACCACCATTGTGCGCTCACTCCCCGATGGCTTGACGATTGTATTAGACTTTGATGGCACCCGCTGTACCTTGTCTGCCGGTCGTTCTCGTTTTAGGCTTTCGACCCTGCCCGCTGACGACTTCCCGGTTATTGATTTAACCCAGCCAGATCTCTCTTTTTCATTGTCGCAAAACCAATTAAAACAGTTAATCCAACACTCCGCATTTGCCATGGCCAGTCAAGATGTGCGTTTCTATTTAAACGGCATGCTGTTCGACATCAGCCACCAGACCTTACGCGTCGTGGCAACCGATGGCCACCGTCTCTCTACCTGCTCTACCGAGCTTGCGATTGAAGGTCTTGAACCCACTCAAGCGATTCTGCCGAGAAAAGGGGTGTTAGAACTTTCAAAACTGATTGGTGATTCCGATGCATTGATCGAGTTCTCACTCGCCAAAAATTACCTAACCGTTCAATTAGAAGAGACCGTCTTTACCTGTAAGTTGGTTGATGGTCGCTTCCCAGATTATCGCCGGGTTATTCCGACCACGAACGACCAATTTATCCAGACGGATAAAGAGATGCTGCGCAGTTTATTACAACGTGCCTCCATTTTATCGAACGATAAGTTTAAAGGCATTCGCTTGGTCTTAAGCAATAACTTATTGGCGGTCAGCGCCTCAAACAGTGAGCAAGATGAGTCGCATGAAGACATGGCGATTGACTACTCCGGTGCTGCCATGGAGATTGGCTTTAACGTCAACTACATCATTGATGTGCTCAACTCAATGAATGAAGATTGCGTGACCTTAAACTTAAAAGACGCCAACAGCAGCTGCTTAATTGAAGCCCAAACCGACGCGTGTCATTGCCAGCATGTCATCATGCCAATGCGCTTATAGATTGGTTACACCGCTTCTCTTGAGGCTAACTTCTGCATTCAATAAGGGCGACCCAGTCCAATCTGGTTTAGGGTTATCTTTACGAAACCCTTTTCTGGCCTTGAATGTTTAGGCCTTTCTCTTGACTCTACTAGGCCTGTTTTATTATGAATAAAGCCAAACTTGTCCGTTTAGCCACCTACGCTTCGGTATCGATTGCCACCGCTTTGTTTATCTTGAAGTTGATCGCTTGGTGGCAAACGGGCTCGGTAAGTATTTTGGCGTCACTGCTGGATTCCTTGATTGATATTATTGCATCGGTCATGATTGTCATCGCCGTGCATATCGCGCAAACCCCCGCCGACACCGAACACCGGTTTGGTCATGGCAAGGCTGAACCATTGGCGGCTCTCGCCCAAAGTGTTTTTATTGTCGGTTCCGCTGGTTTTTTACTGCTCTTCGCACTCGAAAGAATCTTTCATCCGCAAGCCATTTTGCAAGCCGAAACCGGCTTAATCATCATGGTCATCTCACTGTTCATGACGCTGGGACTGATTGCCTTCCAGCACTATGTGATTCGACAGACCCATTCGACCGCCATCCGAGCAGACTCACTGCACTATATCTCCGACTTGTTGGCGAATGTTTTGGTTATTTTAGGGCTTTGGCTCAGCCATATTCAGTGGTTGGATCCTCTCTTAGCGTTCGCGATTGCTTTATGGATTTTAACTGGAGCAGCCCGTCTTGCCAAAGAGGCTGCCAATCAACTGTTGGACTGCGAGTTGTCGGATGAAATGCGCTCACAAATTCAGAGCATTATTCTAGAAACTCCAAAGGTAAAAGGTTTTAATGATCTGCGTACCCACCAATCTGGACCGACTCGCTTTATTCAGTTTGATTTGGAGCTGGACGATCACTTGACCCTGGCGGAAAGCCACGAGATCACCGAGCAAGTGACCTTGGCGTTGAAAGCCAGTTTTGAACAAATAGATGTGATGATTCATCAAGAACCGGTCAGCTTAAAGCATGTCCGAGGTCATCACACTTGGGGCAGAAGCTAACGCATTTAAATGACTCAAATCAAACAACTCTCTTTTCAAAACTTCCGAAACTGCACCCAAGTGGCGTGTGAACTTAGCCCTGGTTTAAACCTAATTGTCGGCGACAATGCCGCGGGAAAAACCTCTCTGATTGAAGCAATTTGGGTTTTAGCCACCGGTCGCTCTTTTAGAACCGCCAAAACACATCACCTGATACAGCACGAATTTGAGGCTTGCACTCTGTTTGCAGAAGTCGCTTCCAGCCACACACATGCACAAACCCATCGCTTGGGACTGCAAAAAAGTGTGCAAAGCACCGTGCTTCGCTTAAATGGCGAAACGCTTAAATCCCAATCAGAACTCGCCCGAATGCTGCCGGTGCAACTGCTCACACCAGAGAGTCACAAATTATTAGAAGAGGGCCCTAAAGCCCGTCGTCAATTTATGGACTGGGGCTGCTTTCATCAATCGTCTGACTTTATGCTCTTGTGGCGTCATTATCAACGTGGTTTAAAGCAACGCAATCATGCCCTCAGAAAGCGCCTGCCCAAAGCACAAGTGCAATTATGGGATCAAACCCTGGTTGAAAATGCTCTAAAAATCGACCTGATTCGCCAAGATTACCTTGAACGGTTAACCCCCTATCTAGTGACTTTTTGTCAAGCACTCATGCCCGAGATCAAAGAGGAGGTGGTCTGCCAATACCGCGCTGGCTGGCCAAAAACCACCGAGGACCTATTAGCGCTCTATGCGGAAAGCTATCCAAAAGAGTCGCTGTTAGGCCACACACAATACGGGGCGCATCGTGCCGACATCCGCTTTAAATTTGGCTCTCAAGAAGCCTTAAATACCCTTTCTCGCGGTCAACAAAAACTGTTTGTTTGTGCCCTGCTGCTCGCTCAAGCCAGTCTACATGAGAAAGTTCTGCAAGAACCCGTCATCATGCTGATTGACGACTTGCCCGCCGAATTGGATGAAACCCACCGCTTAAAACTGTTGGAGTTATTACAAATTCTCAACATCCAACACGTCATCACCAGCACCTCAAAATCACTGATTCCAATTTTGAACCCCGAGACCAGCACCGTTTGGCAGATTGAAGCGGGGCAGATCCGCTTACTGCCTTAAAACAACACATCATCGCTAAATAATTGTTTATCATCTTTTAAAAAAGTGACCAGGCCTGGTCACTCGATGATTCATACCCTTATTTAAATTCTTGATAGTATATTTTCTTATTTTGGCTATAATTTGGGCTTCGCCACCCTAAAATTAACCAGTTTCTTAGGCCACGCCTAAAACATTGTTCCAAGGAAAAGCTATGTCTGACATTATAGAACCGCAATCTTCTGCTCAAGAGGTTGACACCAAAATAAGCAATATTATTTACATCCTATTTTTAATTAATATCATTCTTCCTTTGGCCGCACTGGTTGGTGTGATCATGGCTTACGTCAATAAATCGGATGCACCAGACATCTTAAAATCACACTACCAGTTTCAAATTCGTACTTTCTGGATCGGCATGCTCTACAGTTTTATTAGCATCTTATTAATGGCTATTTTCATCGGTTGGTTGATGATTATTTTCACCTTAATTTGGTGGATTGTTCGCAACGTTAAAGGCCTTCAACTGCTCAGTAAACAAGCGCCTGTGCCTAACCCGACCAGCTGGATGTTTGGCTAAACGTTCAAACGTTAAGCTTGAACCGTTCCACTTAAAATAGCAGCTCCTGCGATTTTAAGTGGACATAAATCTCCCCCCTCATCTTGCACCACTTATTCCAAAATTGATCCAAACTTAATGCGTTTTATCAAAGCTTTATCCACTTATACGGCACACGTAAGCTCACATTTAATCAAAGCACTCTAAGTCTTTAAAACATCGTTCGGACTCTCAACAAAACACTTAATTGTCTTTTTCTGCCTTTACCCACCTCTGCCTCTCTCCCTTAATCTCAATTTAAGACCAGCGATAGAAACGATCTAAAAGCCCCCTCAAAACATTAAAAAACCTAAAGATAACAACTTCCAAAAAGTCTAAAAACTCCCCTAATAATGTGGGCACTCTTCAATAATTTATAATAATTCAGAATCATTCTCATTTAGACCTTGATTACCAATCAATAATCATTTACATTTACATTCGGATTTGAAGCAGAGAGTCGTCACAAGCTGATTTCTCTGTAAATCCACTCAAGTATGTGGGAAAAGCACATTTTTAAATCACTCCAAAACGTAAATTAAGCGAATTTTTCGACTTAGTTTACCTATTGAATGGACCTAAAAATGAATAATAAATTACTCATAAGCGTTATCACAGGAATGACGCTTAGCTTCGCAAACAGCGCTCACGCCACCTCTTTAGACGATCTTATCGTCACTGCAAAATCAAACTCAACGTCTAAAGAAATCGCGGCATCTGTCTCCATCATCACGGCAGAGGAGATTGCGCAATCAGGGGCAAACACCCTACAAGACGTTCTTAGACAAGTTCCAGGTTTTTCATATACCGTTAATAGCTCTTCAACCAATGGTCGTCAGAATATCGGATTACGTGGCATGGACAGTGAGCACGTTTTAATTTTGATAGATGGGGAACGCATCAGCGCAACCGACGGTTTTATCGGTCACTCTAACTTTCAAAGCAGTTGGGTGGATGTTGGTTCCATTGAGCGTGTCGAAGTCATGAAAGGCATGGGCGCTGTTCTTTATGGTTCAGAAGCCATGGGTGGTGTGGTGAACATCATCACCAATGCCTCCTCTAAAGGTGATTATGCACGCTATTCTCTTTCAACCTCGTCTTTGGCTAACAGAAAAGGAGGGGAAAGTAATCGATTGTCATTAAACACAGGAGTAAAGGTAACGGACCAATTGCACCTCAGCGCCAATCTCTCGTTGGCAAAAAAAGAAGCGGTGGGCGAAAACGGTGTCACAAAGTTTGAAGCCGATAAAAACCAAAATGCTCGTGTGCAATTGGCCTATAACTTCACCCCCTCAACCGAGTTAATCCTGGGCTTGAGTCAAGGCCTAGAGAACCGAGATTTTATAGACGAGCCCTATTACGAAATAGACCGGACACAAAAAAGCATTGAGCTTAAATCCAAGCTGGCTGGTTGGGACAGCCGTTTTAAAGCGTATCAAGTTGAGTCAGACATCGGTTACCACGGGTTTGGCATGTCCCCTTACTATTCACACTACATCGATGATACGGTGCTGCGCGCTGAATTTATGGGCACGCTTTTCGAGAACCGTCACTTTGTTACCTGGGGGGTAGAGCGTCACACCATGGATTACACCAAAGACTACACCAACCCAGCCACTGCCGATTACAAAGCCAAAGGAACAACTCAAAACGCCCTGTTTATCCAGGATAAATTTAAGCTCGGAACCGGTACTCTGACGGCGGGCGTTCGTGTTGATGATAACGACCAATATGGCTCTGGGACCAGTCCAGAAGTGGGCTATGTCTTCCCCATTAACGACAACCTTGATTTGAAAATGCAGTATTCGGAGGCCTTTAAAGCGCCAAATATCAAAGAAGCGGATGACAACTATATTTACTCTCATGGTTTTCCTGGCGCCTCAGCCACGCAAGGCAATTCAGACTTAAAAGCGGAAACCAGTCAAAGCTTTGAGGTCGGTTTGTCCGGGTTGCTCGGCACCACCTCTTGGTCTGCCTCTCTGTTTCGAATCCAGGCCGACAATTTAGTCGAAATGCAAGACACTGGCACAACTTATTCGGGCACTGGAGGCAGGCTTTTCAAGTATCAAAACGTTGATAAAGCAACCATTGATGGCGCTGAATTTGTGGTTTCAACCGACTTAACCTCCAAGCTCTTCCTAGACGCCAGTTATAACCGTATGGAAACCGATGACGGCAAAGGTGGTCAATTAGCGTTCCGTCCAGACCAGACGATCAAAGCCAGACTGACGTACGAGATGCCTAAAAACCTATCCGCCAGTTGGGCTGTTAACCATACAGGCGACGCGAAAGACGGCTTAAACAAAGTGGCCGCCTACACGCTGAATGACTTTGCTTTAAACAAACGCTTTAACAAAGCCATCAGTGTTCAGTTTGCAGTGAATAACGTTTTTGATGTCCTAAATGATGACACCCAAGACAACCACATCACTGAACTGCCAGGTAGAGAGTACAAGTTAA
>CAZVPH010000002.1:0-14919 GCA_964628125.1 uncultured Thiosulfatimonas sp.
GCTGTTGATTTATTAGCGGCTTAATGATGTTTGCACTTAAGATGCGAATTCAAGCTGTCTTAACCTTTAGGACTTTGAAAAAATAAAATCTGGGCAGGCCTGGTTGCTTTCAAAAAAGGTAAAACCTTCTGCTTAATCAATCTCTTATAGAGTCTTTCTTGATAAAAAGAAATGAGTCATAAGTTATTCTTTACCCTCATCAATAAAATTTATTGAATACAACTCTGAGCGATAACCGCTTAGAATACCTTCAGCCATAAACAAACTTTATGCTATATCTAATAAAACTAGGGAAATTCATATGGATTTAATTAGCCTCTATCCCACCTGGTACGAACCCATGGTGGGTTCCGGTTGGGTCATCGCTCTGATTGCAACCTTCCACGTTCTTGCATCACACACCTCTGTGGGTGCGGCCATGTTGTTTGCGTACCTCGCGCACAAGGCTTACCGCGAAGACCGTGAAGACCTGCTCGAGTTCATCAAAAAATACGGCCTCTTTTTAATGGTCTTTACGTACGTCGCCGGCTCCATTACCGGACCGGGCATTTGGTACTCCACTACCGTGGCCAGCCCAAATGGAATTGGCGCGCTCATTCACTCGTTTGTGTGGAAGTGGGCGGCAGAATGGGTCTTCTTTGTCATCGAAGTGGTCGGTGTTTACATGGTGGTCTACCTAGTCGGTAAAGTCGACAAGCGTACCCATATGAAAATTACCGTTATCTTCGGGATTGCCTCACTTGCCACTCTATTGATCATTGTCGGAATTCTCTCCTTCATGATGGCACCGGGTAAAGAGATCTGGTTTGAAGAAGGTGGATTCTTAAACGCATTCTACGGCACTAACACCTTTATTCAGACCTTTATGCGTATGGCGTTTATGTTCACTATGACCGCTGTGGTCGGGGGCATTGTTGTTGCAGGTATCAAAGATCCCGTTTTCAAAAAAGAGATGGCACGCAAACTGGGTTGGTTAGGAATTATCTCAACCTTAATCGGTGCCGCGCTATTCCAGTGGTACTTAACAGCCGTGCCAGATCAAGCGATCTTGGTTATGGAAAACAGACTTCCTGACTACTTCGGTCCAAGCTTAGTGGGTGTATTAGCCTTCACCATCGCTTACTTTGTCATCACCATGTGGAAGCCAAAACTAGTGGTTGAAAGCTTTGCCGGTTTTATGGCGGTGATCATCTTAGTCTTGGGGCTTTGGCCAGAAGAGGTTGCGCGTGAGTCTATGCGTAAACCTTGGGTTGCTGGGCAGTATGTTTACTCCAACCAGGTCATCGGACGTGACGTTCCAGGCATGGGCATTAAGTCACAGCTGCCAACGATTGAAAAAGTCGGTATTTTGCAAGCGCACCCTTTTACACCAGATCATCTAAAAACAGTAAATGACAGCAATAGAATTCAAACCGGTGAATACATCACTATGGTGTACTGTTCAAACTGTCACTCACCCAGTGAGTCTGGCATTCGCCCTCTGCACCGTTACTTTCCAGAAGGGATGGATCAAGCCACAATGGAGAAGTTTGTTAAAGGTGTATTAACCACCGGCAACATCGCTTATATGCCTAAAATGCCAATGCTCGATTCTGAAGTAGAAGCTATTTCGGCTTATCTAGTAATGAACAACGATTCGCATGGCAGTCAGCAGGTTATTAAAGATGCGATTCAACTAGAAATTGACAGCCGCAATCGCGCTTTAGTCAACAAAGCAGCTGAACAGGCTGCCGATAAAGTAGCCACTTTAACACTTCAAAAGGAGGTTAAATAATGGAAGTTTCTCAAGTTACCGATATGGTCGCAGCGCTCCAGAGTCCTGGCGGGCTACCCAACCACCCACTGGTTTTTATGGTGTTGGCGGTTTTTACGTTCGCACTGCACATTTTATTTGTGCAGTTGATGCTCGGCACATCCGTCATCACCATCTGGGGAGCGTTCTCTAAAAACAACCACTGGCGTCGCCTTGCGTCCGCCATGGTTGAAGTGGCCAAGGTGTCAACCTCAGTCGCCATTGTTATTGGCGTTGCCCCCCTCTTGTTTGTGCAAGTGGTTTACGACCCGCACTGGTACGTTTCCAACGTTCTGTCTGCCGTCTGGGTCATTGGTTTTATCTTCATTTTGATCTTTGCGTATTGGGCGCTTTACTACTACTACTTCCAAAACATTAAGATCAAAGATAAAACAGCTGTCCCTAAATCGCGCTGGTCAATGATCGTCAGCTTGGCTCTGATGTTGGTTGTAGGCTTCATCATGCACAGCTTAACCTCCCAGATGCTTTACCCTGAGCTGTGGAAAGAGTGGTACGTGCCAAATGGTGTCGTTGACTACTCAGGCTCTAAGTTACACGCTTATAACCTATGGCGCTTTGCATTCTTTATCAGCATGGGAATTCCAGTCGCCGGCGCGATGTTAGTGACCTACCGTCGCTTTAAAAGCGTCCGTTCAGACGCCGACCATGACTATTTAAATTTCGCAGCAGAGCTGGGGGAAAAATGGATCAAAATCGGCTCTGTAATTGCGACAATTTTCTACGTTGCTTGGATGATGACCCTTCCTGAAACGGCCGGTGCGTTTGCGACCTCTTTCTGGGGAATCTTAGGCGGCGTAATGGTTCTGTTCTATGCAGTTTGGGCGCAGTTCCGCCTGAACGGTGAAGCCAAGTTCTGTAGCTACATGGCCCTGCCCATGGCGCTGGTCGTTGGTTTAATCGTGGCCATTTCTCGTGAAATGCTGCGCTACAACATCCTTGATGGTTTTTTTGGCTACAACTTCATGGACTATAAGATTGTGTTTGATTGGTTCTCGACCATTCACTTTTTCGCCACTTTCTTAATCGTCGGCGGTGCGGTTCTAACCTACTTCTTGACGGTTGCTTGGAAGTCTGGTCAATCGGTTGGAGTCTATACCCCTAGCCCATTTGTCAATAGACTCGGTACCATTTCGATCTGGATTATCAGCGCTTGGACTGTCATATTTTTATTGGTTGGTTTTTACGTTTGGGCATTCAGATAACCAAAAGTAAATGCGACCAATCATTAGAAAAAATTAAGTATTTGTAAAGTTTCAGTAAGGAAAAAAAATGAAATTATTAGTCAGTCTGTTCGCGCTCGCCCTTGCGCAACCAGCGTTTGCTGGAGGCATAAACCCTATGGGCACCGGTCAAGCGATGGCCTGGCAGTGTGCGCCCTGCCATGGCACTAATGGCCAGCAGTTTTTAGAAGCCATGCCTCCACTTGCCGGCATGCCCATTAAGCAGTTCACCAAAGCCATGCTTGACTATCGAGAAGGCAATCGTCCTGCGGTCATTATGGACCGAGTTGCGCGCGGCTTTAACGACGAAGAGATTCATGCAATGGCCGTCTGGTTTGAACAACAACCTGTTAAATCGTGGGAAGAGACTGGCTTGAACGAGTCAGTCGCCGCTCAAAATAAGGGCAACGCTCTTAACCTAAACACGGGAGGTCAATAATGAGCCAGTTAGAAAACAAAACGTTTGACGGTAAAATCACCCGTCGTGATCTGATCAAGATCTTTGGTGCAACCGCTGTTGCTAATGTCGGTATCTTTGGTGCCAGTTCAAAAGCCTATGCTAAATCCGCAGCACACGTTGTGGTGTTAGGCGGTGGTATCGGCGGTTCAACCTTTGCGAAATACTTACGTTTTGCCGACCCGGATGTCAAAATTACCATTATTGAGCAAAATCCAGAGTACATCACTTGCCTAAGAAGTAATGATGTCATTGTCGGTTTGCACACGTTGGACGAGTTGACCTTCAACTTAAACACCGTCAGTTCAAAATACAATGTTGACGTCATTATAGACAAAGTCATCGGCGCCGATTTTGATAAAAAGACGGTCCGAACCGCGAAAGGTCAAAGCGTCTCTTATGACACTTTAGTGGTCTCACCTGGGATTGAATTTGTCTATAGCGACTATGAAGGCTATAACGCAGAGATGGCCGATGGTGACTTTCCACACGCTTATCAAGCCGGCCCACAAACCCTAAAGTTAAGAGAACAACTGCTTGCATTGCCACAAGGTGGCACAGCGATTATCTCCCCCCCGCAGAACCCGTTCCGTTGTCCACCAGGGCCTTACGAGCGCATCTCCTTTTTTGCGGAGTACTTTAAGAAGAACAACCCGACCGCTAAGGTATTAGTGCTAGACCCTAAGGATCGTTTCACCAAGGACGTTCCGTTTAAAAAAGCTTGGGAACGCCTCTACGGCTACAAGTCTGACAACTCGCTCATTGAGTGGGTCTCCGGTTCAAACGGTGGGCGCGTGGTGCGTTTAGACGCCAAAACCAAAATGGTTGAAACCGACGGTGGGGATTATAAAGCGGATTTAATCAATATCATCCCCAACCAACGTGCAGGAGTATTGGCTCAAAAACTGGGTTTAACAGACCATTCAGGCTGGTGTCCCATTGAGCGTAACACCATGGAATCTTCGCTGCATAAAGGCGTTTATGTCTTAGGCGACAGCTCAATTGCCGATGCCATGCCTAAGTCAGGCTATTCCACTAACTCACAAGCTAAGGTGTGCGCTCAAGCAGTCGCAGATACTCTTAAAGGTAAAACACCTGGAACGGCGATCTATTCGAACGTCTGTTACAGCTTAGTCGGTCAAAATTACGGGGTTTCAATCGCAGCGATCTATGAAGTCCGTGATGGTTTGATCCAGCCAAAAGGAAAATCTGCAGGTGTCTCTGAGATTACAGACAAACCGGCGCAACCTATTCTTGAAGCCATTTATCAGAAAAACTGGCACCGTGAATTTGTTAAAGATGTGTTCTCTTAATGAGCCGTCGTGAGGAAAAAACTATGTTAAAACAATCTTTATTAATCGCTGCGCTAACAGGAACCTTCCTGGCGAGCGGTATCACCTTTGCAGGACACGGTGAAAAACCAGCTGCAACTCCTTGGTCTAATTTCTCGCTGGAGACAAAAATCAAAGAGATGCCTGAAGGCGACGCTCTAAATGGTGCAAAAATACATGACCAGATGATGTGCAGCTCGTGTCATGGTGCGAAAGGTGAATCTCCTTCTCGCAACTACGCCTCTTTGAATGGACAAAACTCAGCATACACCATTAAGATGATGTTGGACTACCAGGATGGTCGTCGTTGGGAGTCCTACAAACAAGCGAACATTATGGTCAAGCTGGCACAGGCGATGAATGATCAGCAGATTGCTGACGTGGCGGCTTTTTATGCCAGCCACCCGGCAACGCCTTGGGAAATTGAAGCTCAACCCGTTTCAGCCGGAACCGATAAGGTCGTGCGCAAAGGTGATATAGGCCGTATGGTCGTACCTTGTGCCTCCTGCCACGGCGTTCACGGAGAAGGTAAAGGAATCGTGCCAGCCCTTGCGGGTCAAGTACCCGAGTATTTTGTGCGTACAATGAAAGCGTATCAAAGTAAAGATCGAAACAACGATGTTAATGAAGGTATGTCACAATTTACCCACAATTTAACCGATGAAGAGATCCATGCACTCGCAGAGTACTACGCTACTTTAAACAGCGATGTAAAATAGTGGCATTCATTAAAAAAGGAAGCGCATCATGAATGGAATTAAAGCCATAATTTGGGGGTTGATTTTAACCTTCGGTTCCATCGCCTTAATGTGGTGGTTAAGCACTCTAACTGTGGTCTCTGTTTAATTAACAGCCCGGTTTAAAACTCTCCAAAGTCCCTCTTGCTGATTCACTCAGCGCGAGGGTTTTCTCAAGCGGCCTCTACTCCGGCGCCTTATAAACTTTAATTCACCTCTACTACACATTTAGCCTGCCGTTTTAGTTATAAATCTAATTTTAGATGAACTAAAGAGTCGTTCTGTATTTCACCAGGCCTGGTGAAATACAAAACCATTTTTTAATCCTGAATCAAAAGAGAGCACTTATGAAAACTTTACGCTTTATGTCTATCCTAGAAGGCACATCACTTTTACTCTTGCTGTTTATTGCGGTGCCCTTAAAACGTTTAATGGACATGCCTGAGGCTGTCAGCATCATCGGCCCAATTCACGGTGGTCTGTTTGTGTTATTTGTATTGGTTTTAATCGTCGCTGTTTTCCAGAGTGGCCTGTCAGCAAAACACGCTGTAATAGGGTTTGTCGCAGCCCTTCTACCTTTTGGCAGCTATATTTTCAAAGCAAAAATTTTAAGCCAATACCAATAAATTTCTGAGAATTTTAAGAAACTCACAACGCCAATCGGTAAAAACCCAATCGACCAGGCCTGGTCAAATCAATACATCTCAAATCTAATCAATAAAAAAGCCCGTACTCTCAAAGAGAATACGGGCTTAAAAACCATGCTATTTTTAGCGAGCGTTTTTGTTCAGATCAAGGCGGTTTCTGGTGACGTTTAATTCTCTAAACCAACCAGAAGCCAACGCAGAACTGGACAAAAAATCCGCTAAAAAAGGTTAGTTCTTGTCTTGATCTACGATCTTATTGGCCGCGATCCAAGGCATCATCGCGCGTAACTTACCGCCGATCACTTCAATGCCGTGCTCTGCGTTATTGCGACGCGCAGCGGTCATGGATGGGTAGCCTGACTGACCTTCTAGGATGAACTGTTTTGCATACTCACCCGACTGAATGTTTTTCAGTGCTTCACGCATCGCTTGACGCGACTCTTCGTTGATGACTTTAGGCCCGGTTACATACTCGCCATACTCAGCGTTGTTTGAAATAGAGTAGTTCATATCAGCGATTCCGCCTTCGAACATCAAGTCAACAATCAGTTTTAGCTCATGCAGACATTCGAAATACGCCATTTCAGGTGCATAACCAGCTTCAACCAATGTTTCAAAGCCGGCTTTAACCAACTCAACCGCACCGCCACATAGAACCGCTTGCTCACCAAACAAATCAGTTTCACACTCGTCACGGAAAGTAGTTTCGATGATCGCAGTACGTCCACCGCCTACACCAGAGGCGTAAGAAAGTGCGATCTCTTTTGCATTACCAGACGCATCTTGTTGAATCGCGATTAAATCTGGAACACCGCCGCCACGAACAAACTCAGAACGAACTGTGTGGCCTGGTGCCTTAGGAGCGATCATGATCACGTCTAAATCTTTACGAGGTATAACTTGGTTATAGATGATCGCAAAACCGTGGGCAAACGCTAACACAGCGCCTTGCTTGATATTCGGCTCAATCTCGTCTCTGTAAAGAACCGACTGAAACTCGTCTGGTGTTAGGATCATGACAACATCAGCGCCAGCAACCGCGGTTGCAACGTCAGCTGTTTTAAGGCCGTAACCTTCCGCTTTCGCAATTGAAGATGAACCTGCACGTAAACCAACAGTGACATCTACGCCAGAATCTTTTAGGTTCGCTGCATGTGCATGCCCCTGAGAACCAAATCCGATGATGGCAACTTTTTTGCCCTGGATGATGGATAGATTACAGTCTTTATCGTAATAAACGTTCATGTTAAAACCTTTAAATGTATGAATACAAAGATATTTTATATTCGTAGTTAATAATATGTAACTTTAGAAATTTGTGTGCCCGCTATTCTAAGGGCGGGCAGTTTTTAGTCAAGTATTACGCGCATATTGCGCGTATTCAGCAGGCTAGACTTGTAGACACTTCTCGCCACGCATCACACCAACGGTTCCTGAACGCACGGTTTCCAAAATCAGTCCTGGATCCAATACTTCAATGAACGCGTCTAATTTTTTAGACTGTCCGACCATCTGAATGGTGTAAGTGGTGGCGGTAACATCAATAATATCACCGCGGAAAATATCGGCTAGGCGCTTGTATTCTTCACGAATATCCCCCGTCGCTGAGACTTTAATCAACATCAGTTCACGCTCAATATGCGCCCCTTCTGTTAGATCTAAAACCTTAACGACCTCAATTAAACGATTAAGATGTTTAACGATCTGTTCAACCTCTTGGTCGGTTCCGCTGGTGACCAAGGTTAAACGTGACAGCGAGTCATCTTCGGTTGGCGCAACCGTTAAGGCGTGGATATTGTAACCACGCGCAGAGAATAGACCCGATACACGCGATAAGGCACCCGCTTCATTTTCCATTAGCATAGAAATAATATGTTTCATGTTATTCTCCTATACCAAAATCATTTCATTAAGACCCGCGCCAGCAGGAATCATCGGATAGACGTTCTCTTGACGGTCGGTAATGATGTCAACAAACACCAAGCGATCTTTGTATTTGTCCGAAAATACCTCTTCTAACTGCTCTGTCAGTTTTTTAGGATCATCAATACGAACCCCAACATGACCGTAAGCTTCGGCAAGTTTAACGAAATCGGGTAACGATTCCATGTACGACATCGAGTAACGACGCTCGTAGAAAAACTCTTGCCACTGGCGCACCATGCCTAAGAAACCGTTATTTAAACAGATGATCTTAATAGGCAAGCCATACTGTAAACAGGTTGACAGCTCTTGAATATTCATCTGAATAGAGCCTTCGCCAGTAATACAGAGAACAGTGGCATCTGGAAACGCCATCTGCGCGCCCATCGCGGCTGGAAGACCGAAGCCCATGGTGCCTAAGCCGCCTGAGTTTAACCAGCGACGTGGCTTATCAAACGGATAGTATTGAGCGGCAAACATTTGGTGCTGGCCAACGTCAGACGAGACATAGGCATCACCATTAGTTGCTTTCCAAACCGCTTGAACGGCTGCCTGAGGCTTGATTTTAGGCCCCAGAGTATTGTAGCAAAGGCAGTCGGTGGCACGCCACTCGTCAATCTGCTTCCACCATTCAGCCAGGGCTTTTTCGTCGGACTGTAACGTTGTTTTCGACAGGATGGCCAGCATCTCAGTCACCACTTGTTTAACTGGGCCGACAATCGGAATGTCTACCATCACGTTTTTGGAAATCGACGCAGGGTCAATATCAACGTGGATGATTTTTGCTTCCGGACAGAATTTTTCTAAGTTTCCCGTCACACGGTCGTCAAAACGAGCACCGATTGCAATGATTAAATCGCTGTTGTGCATCGCTAAGTTCGCTTCGTAAGTGCCGTGCATCCCTAGCATGCCGACGGACTGTTTATCAGACGCTGGAAACGCGCCCAGTCCCATCAATGTTTGGGTAATTGGAAAACCTAATTTTCGAGTCAGTTCGGTTAATTCAGCGGAAGCGTCACCTAAAACAACGCCTCCGCCGGTGTATAAAATAGGACGTTTAGCAGAAAGCATCATCTCAACCGCTTTCTTAATCTGTCCACTGTGGCCTTTTGTTACAGGCAAGTAGGAGCGCATCTCAACTTCTTTTGGGAATGCATAGGTGCTTTTGGCGGTTTGTACATCTTTCGGAATGTCGATCACAACCGGGCCTGGTCGGCCAGTTGTTGCTATGTAAAACGCTTTTTTGAGCGTAATAGCAAGATCATCAACATTCTTGACCAAGAAGTTGTGTTTAACGATAGGTCTTGTAATGCCTGTGGTATCAATCTCTTGGAATGCATCCAAACCGATCAGTGACGTTGCCACTTGTCCGGTAATGCAGATCAGAGGAATTGAATCCATATAGGCCGTTGCGATTCCGGTGACGGCATTCGTCGCCCCGGGTCCCGACGTAACAAGTACCACTCCTGGTTTTCCTGTAGAGCGCGCATAACCGTCTGCAGCATGCACCGCAGCCTGTTCGTGACGGACTAAAATATGGCTTAAATTTTTAGCGTCAGTATCGAGGGCATCGTAAATTGGCAAAACAGCTCCGCCAGGATACCCCCAGATATGCTCTACGCCCTCATTTTCTAGATAATTTACAAGAATTTGAGCACCAGTCATTTCCACAACATTGGTCCTTTTAATTACGTTAGCCCTTCTCAATAAATTTGCCCCTTCTGCCATTTTAGACAGAATAGAAAAAAGATTGAGAAGAGGAAACTAAGGTTCATTAATACCCTTACGCACTTTGCAAAAGGGAAAGTAAAGATTATATAAAACTTTGCCCCCTTTATAAAGGCAAACCCGCGCTTTGTTTCAATAAACGCAGTATATGGACTCAAAAGTTAATTTTATGGACTAACCCCATACTTCGCTCTTCAAAAATCGATTTTTAAAAAACCTTAACCTCCCCCTATTCAACCCCAGTGTTACTCTTAATTTACATCTAATTCAGCTCGGGTAGAAACATCTGCTTGCGGTAGTGTTGCAACTCACTAATGGATTCCAACACATCGTCCATCGCCAAGTGAGTGCCACTCTTAGAAAAAGATTGATACACTTGGGGTGACCAACGTCTTGCCAGTTCTTTCAAGGTGCTTACGTCCAGATTTCGGTAATGAAAAAACTTTTCTAACAGGGGCATTTGTTCCACCATGAAGCGTCGATCTTGGCAAATACTGTTGCCACACATTGGTGACTTCCCGGCAGGGACGTACTGCTTTAAAAACTCAAGGGTTAAGGCTTCCGCCTCTTGCATCGTCACCTGACTTTCCTGAACTCTCTGCGTTAAACCAGATTTACCATGATGCGTCGTACACCACTCGTCCATCGCATCCAAGGCAGACTGATCCGTTTGAATCACCAAGACCGGCCCTTGCATTAATATATTCAGCTCACTGTCAGTGACCACGGTCGCAATTTCAATAATTTGATCTGTTTTAGGGTTCAACCCTGTCATTTCGAGATCGATCCAGATTAGATTTTTATCAGACTTCATAATAGACTCTCTTGTTAAACGCTTTCACATACAATATGCGGGTATGTTAACGTAATATCGCTGTTTTGAGGGAGAAAGCCTGCCCACTTTAACGAACATAACGAAAGCAACATGCAAGCAACAACATTTCAATATTGACCAAGTTGTGTAACAGCACACTCGTTATCAATAAAAAGTTATTGAAGCCCTTATTATTTAAAACCCAACAACCGAAACCACACAACACAGTACGGTTAATTTTATTCCTCCTTAAAAAAGTCGTCAAAACACTATGCACTGGATAACCTCTCTATTTTTATTTACTTTGATCCTCAATGTTCTAATTGAGGTCTGGTTAAACGTTAAAAATCAATTTCATATCGGTAAACATCGCGCAGCGGTCCCCGAAGAGTTCAGCGATGTCGTTACTTTAGAGGCGCATCAAAAAGCAGCCGATTACAGTCGTGCCAAATTACAGCTTAGTCGTTTAGGTCTGTTTTACGACGCGGCTATTCTGTTGTTTATGACTTTAGGCGGTGGCTTCCAAGACATTTATAATCTGTGGCTCACCACCGAGCTGGAACCTGTTTGGCGTGATGTAGCATTTTTATTGTCAACCCTCTGGTTTCTCTCACTGCTGCACCTGCCCTTTTCGATTATGAGCACCTTTAAAATCGAAGCGGAGTTCGGTTTTAATAAAACAACGCCGTTTAAATTTATAACCGACCTGTTAAAACAGTGGGCATTAATGATTGTTTTGGCCGTGCCACTTATCTGGGTGGTCATTACGATTATGACGCTCTATTTTGACCAGGCCTGGTGGTTTTATACCTGGGTAGTTTGGATGAGTTTTCAGTTTGTTTTAATGTGGGCTTACCCCAAATGGATTGCCCCCATTTTCAATAAATTTTCGCCCTTAGAAGATGAGGCTATGAAAAAACGAATCAGTCAGTTGCTGGAGCGCACCGGCTTCGAATCAAACGGTATTTTCGTGATGGATGGTTCTTCACGCTCCGGACATGGCAATGCTTATTTTACGGGCATGGGTAAAAACAAACGCATCGTCTTCTTTGACACCTTATTAGATAAGCTCACGCCAGAAGAGGTCGAGGCGGTACTCGCCCATGAACTCGGGCATTTCAAACACGGTCACATTCGTCAACGCTTAATTGAGAGCACTGTTTTAACCCTTGCTGGCCTCGCCCTGCTCGGCTGGTTAATTCAACTGCCCGCTTTTTACAGTGGCTTGGGGATGGATTCGCAAACGCCTGCCATCGCGTTACTACTCTTTATGACGGTCATTCCAACGCTGTTCTTTTTCATGGGGCCGGTCAGCGCCGTGAAAAGTCGCAAACATGAATTTGAAGCCGACGCTTTTGCGGCACAGCACGTTGGCGCAGAACACCTCATCTCCGCGCTGTTAAAAATGTACCGCGACAATGCCAGTACCTTAACGCCAGACCCTGCTTTTTCGGCCTACCACGACAGTCATCCGCCGGCTAAGATTCGAGTTGACCATTTAAAAACCCTATTAGGCAAGAATCGTGAGCCGATTGGCGATGAAAGCCAGCGTTAAATACCCGAATTACCTGATTCGGAAAATTGACAAAAGCCTTAGCGGCCAGAGAGTGCAAAATTTCACAACTTTACGATAAAATAGACCAAAATTTCGAACTCGTTTACCCTTAAAAAGGAGTACAAAATGACATTAAATAGAACCCTATCGCACACGCTCGCACAAGAACGTTGCGAAGATATGCCTAAAGGCACTAAACCACTCATCATTCCAACGATTGAGAGTAACCTTAGCCATTTAGAAGGGTGGGATGCGCCGCTTAATTACATGAACATCTCGAAAAAGTTTGATTTTAAGAACTACCAACAGACAATTGCTTTCGTTAACGCCGTCACCTGGTTGGCCAATAAGGAAGACCACCATCCAGAAATCTGTTTTGACTACAACAGCGCAAAAGTAAGCCTCACCACACACAGTGCAAAAGGACTGACCCATAATGACATGATTATGGCCGCTAAAATTAACGCTTTGCTGGATTAAACTGTCGCGTTACGCTACACAAGCGGACAGTTTTAAGCCAGACCACTGTGGATCGACGAGCCCACCATTTGATCGCTTTAACGAAGCACATTGCGCACACTTTGAACGCAACACTCTAAAACAAGGTTTCAAGACAGTATGTCCAAACGTAAACTTACAGATCAGCAATCTCGTCGTGTTCGCACTAAAAGACAGGCCAAAAACAGCTCTGAAGACATCATTGACAGCGCAAAAACCACACAAGCCACTCAGCCCTGTGAAATTGTTAATTCGATTTTAAGTGAGGAGGAACATCTCGTCGCTGCTGATGTAAGCCAAGCCAACCTGCTGGGTGAAGAACAACCAGGCCTGGTCATTACCAGTTTTGGAAAACGTGTGTTAGTGGAGGCGGATTCAGGTGAGCATTTTAGGTGCGCCATTCGTCAGCATTTAGGAAAATTAGTGGCGGGTGATCGGGTTATTTGGCAAACCGATATTGAAGCAGGCACCGGCGTTGTAATACGCGTTTTACCGCGCACTCACGAGTTTAGTCGTCCAGGCTTTCGTGGCCAGACTCGGATGATCGCCGCCAATATCGATTTTATCGGCATCGTCATGCCGGTTTTGCCCGGCATTCATCCAGATATGATTGACCGATATTTAGTAGGCGCTGCCCAGCTTAATCTGCCGGCGATTATTATTATCAATAAAGTAGATTTACTGGAGAGCGATGAAGACTGGGATACCATAGCGGCTCTGCTGGAGCCCTACACGGAGCTGGGCATTGAAACTGTTCCTGCATCTACGCTGTCACAAACTGGACTCGCAGAATTGCAAGAGTTTATGAGCGGTAAAAACAGTGTGCTGGTCGGTCCTTCTGGCGCAGGAAAGTCGTCGTTAATTAACGCCTTGATTCCTGATCTAGACATCCGGGTAGGCGCGCTTTCAGAAGCCACAGGTTTAGGCAAGCACACCACCACCAACAGCATTCTCTATCACTTACCTTTGCAGGATAGACCAGAAGACACTTCACAGAAAGACGGAGGCAATTTAATCGATTCACCCGGTATTCGTCAGTTCAGCCCAACGGCCTGTTCGGCTAGTGAACTGGCCAGTTATTACCCCGATTTCGCACCTTTTATCGGCCGCTGTAAATACAGCAACTGTACCCACAGTATAGAGCCAGAATGTGCAATTAAAGAGGCGGTTGATTCCGGCGAGATCGCCTACAGTCGCTACTTAAGCTTTCAAAGAATGCTGGAGGAATTTAAAATAGAGTCCGGCCACTCACCAACAGGCATCAATGCTCGCTCATAAAACACTCATGGGGCCTTCATGCGAATTAGTGCACTCCTTTATTTTAAATCAACCAAGCATCACAAATGTTCGCTTTAAGCCTAAGTCGCAGAGACCAACAGCGATAGACCATACAGCAGCAAGGTCGTACCAAAAATAACTGCTGTCCAAAACAGGAAGATCCAACCCAAGTGAACCTTTTTTTGCGCAAGCTTTACCACGGCCCAACTGACCAACGTCAATATTACTACCAATAACCATAATCTAATCACAACGGCTCTCTTCTCTATACAGTGACAAAAGGATAACCCGGCATCGAGCTTTAAATCAGAGTTAATCTTACAGATAAACTTAGAGCATTGCCCACTCAACTCTTTATTTAATCGTCTTTTTTACCTTATTGGCCGTCAAAAGACAGCATCTTTACAGACAAAAAGTGACCTTTACCCAGGGTTTTCACCTAACATTCAACATTTATGCATATTTGCAGAAAATATTAACGATTGCTTAAGTGTTCTATCTTGACTCACCTCTATTTTTAGACTGTAATAAGCACCAGGGTCAAACAGACCCGAACTATTTAAATAGTGCTTTGGAGAGTACATTATGAAAAATACAATTATTGCTCTAGCTGCGGCTGGAATCGTTTCTTTTGGTGCAGCTGCTCAAGCTGCTGATGCTAGCGCTGGTCAATCTGCTTATGCAACCTGCATTGGTTGTCACGGTGCAGCCGGTGAAGGCGGAGTTGGTCCTAAATTAGCCGGTAATGACGCTGCTGATGTCATTGCTAAACTGAACGCTTATAAAAATGGTGAGCAGGTTGGTCCAATGACTTCTATGATGGCACCAATGGCTGCTGGTCTATCTGATGCAGACATTGAAAACATCGCTGCGTACACATCTTCTCTATAATTTTTTTATAGAGCATGTCAGATAAAA
>CAZVPH010000002.1:14929-21455 GCA_964628125.1 uncultured Thiosulfatimonas sp.
ATGTTTTGTGGCTTGTAAAATAGAATAAAAAGACACTGTTTTACTTTGTTGCTTGATTTACAAGCAAACATGGCTTTAAATACCTAAATGAGCTTCTAAGTTTTAAAATTTAAAGAGAACCGACAATGAAAAAATTATTAATGACAGCCATCGCGGCTGGTTTCCTACTTTCTACTTCTGCCAGTGCGCTAGAAGCACCTGCCAAAGCAGTCACTTGCATCGGTTGTCACGGCGCAGACGGCAACAGCGTCGTGCCAAACTTTCCCAATATCGCCGGCCAACACGCAAGCTACCTAGAGAAACAGTTAAAAGATTTTCGTGACGGTTTTCGTAAAGATGCTTCCATGGCAGCATTTGCCAAAGGCTTAACCGATGAAGAGATTAAAGCCTTAGCAGCCTTCTATGCAGCTCAGCCAGCCAAGTAAACGTAATAAAGTAAACCACTAAAAAGCTACCAGGTCTGGTAGCTTTTTAGTGGTGGGTTTAGTAATGAGCTGTTGAACATGGATTGATTAGTCTAATCTGTCTCAAACACTTCTCATAAAAATAACCAAATAAAAAAGGCGCTTATTCAATGAATAAGCGCCTTTTTTGTTTCTCGTAAGAGTTAAGCTGATTTAAGCTGCCTTAGTTCAGCTTAGCAAAGACTAGGCTAAACAAACCACCTCACGATTAAAGCAGAACCTTCTCAACACCACCCGACTTAAGCTGCTCAACAAAATCTTTCTGCCACTGATCTCCCAACTTATTCTTGGCCAATTCAACCACAATATAGTCGGTTTTAAGCCCTGTCTCGCCTTCAAAACGGTTTAGACCTTGCTGACAGGCTGGACAGGAAGTCAGTATTTTAACGTTACCTTGTTCAGCTTTGGTTTCACCGGTCAACTCTTCAATCCCTTTTTGTAACTCGATGGTTTTTCTAAAACGCAGTTGATCGGCAATGTCGGGACGTGCCGTCGCTAAAGTTCCCGCTTCACTACAGCAACGGTCCGAGAATAAAACTTCTTCGGTTTTTAACAGATCCTTCGCCACCTGAGTTCCGTCTTGTTTTTTCATAGGATCATGGCATGGGGCATGATAGAGGTATTTGGTTCCCGTCGCATTATCCAGCGTCATACCCTTCTCTTGCAGATACTCATGAATATCCAATAGACGGCAATCTGGGAAAATTCGCTCAAACTCATACTCAAGCAGCTGATCCATACAGGTACCGCATGACACTATGACGGTCTTGATGTCTAAATAGTTCAGTGTATTCGACACTCGGTGAAACAACGCTCTGTTCTCCGCTGTAATTTGCGACCCTTTAACCGCTTGCCCTGCAGCCGTTTGAGGGTAACCACAACAGAGGTAACCCGGCGGTAAAACTGTTTGCGCGCCGCTTTCCGACAACATCGCGATGGTCGCCAAACCAATATCACTGAACAATCGCTCAGAACCACACCCTGGAAAATAAAAAACCGCGTCCGAATCTTCCGTTACTTTTTGAGGGTTGCTGATGATCGGTACCATGTTTGCTTCTTCTAAGCCAAGCAGTGCGCGCATCGTCGGTTTGTTTGGCCCTGTATTCAGAGGCTTACGTACAAAGTTAATAACCTGTTGCTGAACCGGCGCTATTTTATTCGATTTTGCCGGTAGGTCTGGTTTACGTTTCAGCAGTCCGACAGTTTTAGCCATTCGATGCGCCAAGCTAATTCCAACCGCACTCCAGCCAATCATGGTTTTTCTCAGCAATTTAATCGTAAATGGGTGTTTTGTATTTAAGAAAAGCAGCGCCATTTTAGTGGTCAGTGAAAATCGTTTTTCGCCCATATTGGTTAGAATGTTTCGCATCCGGACGGAAACCTCGCCAAAATCAATATCCACAGGGCATGGCGCTTTACACTTATGACAAGTTGTACAGTGATCCGCAATATCGTTCATCGCTTCAAAGTGCTTAAAGGAGATACCACGGCGTGTCTGCTCTTCATACAAGAATGCTTCAATAACCTGTCCGGTGGCTAGAATCTTATCGCGCGGTGAATAAAGCAAGTTTGCCCGTGGGATATGAGTTTGACAAACCGGCTTACATTTACCACAGCGTAAGCAGTCCTTAATGTCGTTGTTTAACTGATCCAACTCACAGGCTTCTAGCAGAATGGCTTCTTGATTGACTAAGCTCAGTGAAGGCGTATAAGCATTATCCAGACCGGAGCCCGGCAGTAACTTACCACGGTTAAAGTGACCATGCGGATCGACTTTATTTTTATACTTAACAAAGGCTTCTACTTTGGAGGCTTCTAAGTACTGAAACTTGGTTAGACCAATGCCGTGCTCTCCGGAGATCACCCCGCCCAAGCGATGCGCTGTTGCCATTATCCGATCAACGATCCCTTCGGCTAATTTGACCATCTCATAGTTACTGGAGTGCACCGGAATATTGGTGTGAATATTCCCATCCCCCGCGTGCATATGCAATGCAACAAACAGACGTGCGGTGCGTATTTCAGCATGAATAGTATCCAAACGTTTATGCAGGGCTGCAAAGTCATGACCTAAAAATGTTTTGGTTAAGAATTCTTTAACTTCTACTCGGTGCGACAAAATTGTTTCGCGACGTAAAAACAAACTCGACAAGGCATCGCCTTCACGAATGTTTTTATGCGACTCCGCGGGTAACAGATCTAGACACTCAAGCGCGGGACTTTCTAGACGGTCAAGCTTTGCCAACCAACGCGCTTTTACAGTTTTAAAGTGCGTCAGCGTCTCTTCAACCTTGCCTCTAAAGTAGTTAGAAGGGCCAGAAATATCTTCAAAATCGTCGGCTTGAATAAACTCAGGAATATCGCCCTCAAAATATTCAATATAGGCGTTAAGAATATCAACCTTGTTTTTAATCGACATTTCAATATTTATTTTTTCGATTTCAATATTGTATTCATTCAATCGGTCGAGTGGAATCACGACATCTTCGTTGATTTTAAAAGCGTTGGTGTGCGATGAGATTGCAGCGGTACGTGTACGGTCTAACCAGAAACGTTTACGAGCTTCGTCGCTGACTGCAATAAAACCTTCTGCGTTACGCTTATTGGCAAGCGCGACAATTTCAGTACAAGTGTTCGCCACTTCAAAGCCATTTTCGCCACAAATGTCAGCTAACAACAACATTTTTGGCAGTTCTTTACGACTGGCTTTAGTGTTGTATTTTACCGCTTTAATGTAGCGATCATCGAGGTGCTCTAAACCTGCAATTTGAATGCCTTCTTTTTTCTTAGAGTCGACGTAGTCCAAAATCTCGACAATAGCAGGCACGGCCAGACTTAAATCTGTGCCAAAGAACTCTAAACAGACAGTGCGTGTATGGCTTGGCATACGGTGCAAAATAAAACGACTGGAGGTAATCAGGCCATCACAGCCCTCTTTTTGGATTCCTGGCAAACCACTTAAAAACTTATCCGTCACGTCTTTACCCAGGCCAGCCTGTCTAAAACCAGAGCCCGGAATCTCTAACTGTTCTGTCTCGCCAATTTGAGTCACGCCATCTTTTTCAAAGCGGCGAATCTCAAAAAGTACAGTTTTTTGATCCTGTAACTTACCCAGGTTATGGTTTATACGCTCAACTTCTAACCACTTTGCATCGGGTGTCACCATGCGCCATGACGCTAAGTTATCCAGCGTCGTTCCCCATAAAACGGCTTTTTTACCCCCCGCATTCATCGAGATATTACCACCGATGGTGGACGCATCTTGTGAGGTTGGGTCAACCGCAAACACATAACCAGCGCGCTCCGCTTGCTCCGAAACACGGCGAGTAACAACTCCAGCACCGGTTTTAATCGTGGCGACCTTGCCTATTTGAGCCAGCTCAACTTGTTCGACTAATCCTAAGTACTCAAGTTTTTCAGTGTTAATCACCGCCGTGTCAGCGTAGAGTGGGATTGCCCCTCCGGTGTAACCAGTTCCTCCACCGCGAGGAATAATGGTTAAACCGAGCTCAATACAGGCTTCAACCATTTCAATGACTTCTTGTTCCGTATCCGGCATAAGCACCACTAACGGTAGCTCAACACGCCAATCCGTCGCGTCCGTCGCGTGAGAGACTCGCGATAAACCATCAAAATCGATATTGTCTTCACGACACACTTTCTTAAGTCGCTTGGTCACCTTAGCACGGAGCAGAACTTGTTGCGGGAACCAGTCCGAAAACTTGGTAACCGCTTCTCTGACGGCATCTAAAAGCTGTTCGGCAACTTTGTTGTTATTAAGGCGCTTTTCAACTTCTTTTAAACGGTGGTTAAGCGCCTGAATAAGCGCTTCTCGTCTTTTAGGGTTCTCAATCAAGTCTCCCTGAATATACGGGTTTCGGGAAATAACCCACATATCCCCCAACACTTCAAACAACATCCGCGCCGAGCGTCCAGTATTGCGTGACTCACGCAGCGACTGAATCGTCTGCCAACAAGATTCACCAATAAACCTTAGGACAATTTCTCTGTCCGAAAAAGAGGTGTAATTGTATGGAATTTCGCGAATACGTTTAATCGGTTTTGAACTCATGGTGCTCTCTTAGTTCCTTGAAATGGCTAGGATAGATGGTAATTTTTGTGTTAGATCGATTGTGAAATAGCTCGAGGGTGTCATGCCCCATAAACGAGCATAATTGGACTTAATAGTGAGTCTGTACAAACTACTCATACAGACGTGTGTAAATCTAAGTAAAATTGGGCGGAAACCAGGCGCGCTTATTATCGATTGCTGAGCCTAAAACTCTCTTTTATAGAAGAGGTTTTTAGGTCTTTCAACCCTGCTTACTTACGTTTTTTTTGTGTTTTTTTAGCAATCTTTTTCTTAGCTTTAAACTCAGAAGATGCATCGTCTCGATCACGTCGGTGCAGCTGTTTGTTTTTATGTCCCTCAAAGGGATTCACGGTCGCTTTAAACTCAATCGTAATCGGTGTGCCTACCCACTGAAATGCTTTACGAAATACACTTATTAAGTAGCGCACATACGCCTGAGAGAGTTTGTCAACTTGACTGCCGTGGACAATCACACGTGGTGGGTTGAGCCCACCTAAGTGCGCGTACCGAAGCTTAACGCGACGGCCGTTTATCAACGGTGGCTGATGATCCAAAACTGCCTGCTCCAGCACTCGGTTCAAATCTGACGTTGAAACACGTTTAAAAGCGGCCATGTGCACCGCATTAACCGTCTTAAAAAGATCGCCAACGCCCGTGCCATGCAGTGCTGAAATTAGATGTTGTTTTGCATACTCGGCAAAAGACAAGCGGAACTCGAGTTCATGCTTTACTTTTTTGCGCTGATCTTCAGTCAGGTTATCCCACTTATTCACCGCAAGAACTAAACCGCGCCCTGACTCAATTGCCAAGCCTAATAGGGTTAAGTCTTGATCCGTCAAGCCTTCAGATGCGTCAATCACTAAAATAACGACGTGAGACTCTCCCATCGCTTCGATGGCTTTGATAATACTAAATTTTTCTACTTTTTCTGAAATGTTTTTACGACGTCTAACACCGGCGGTATCTATCAAGGTGTACTCTTGGCCGTCGCGTTCAAACGGTACGAAAATACTGTCACGCGTTGTTCCCGGCATGTCAAATGCCACCACGCGTTCTTCACCAATCATCCGGTTGATAAGGGTAGATTTCCCCACGTTTGGCCGTCCAATAACCGCTACTCGAATACCAGGCTGGCTGTCTAGATCCGATTCAATGGACGTTTCAGATTCTGGCAGCTTGGACAGGATTTTTTCCATACAGGCCGTCACATTATCGCCATGCGCCGAAGAGATCGCGATCGGCTGACCTAACCCCAGCTGAAAGAAGTCGGAGGTTGCCACATCATGGTCATGGCCTTCGGCTTTGTTGACAACGACTTGAACGGGCTTATTAAATTGACGAATATACTTTGCAATTTTCTCATCCGCGGAGACGATTCCTTGGCGTCCGTCTACAAGGAAGATAATCGAGTCGGCCTCTTCTATAGCGGTCGTGACCTGCCCTGCCATCAAAGGATCAACCCCCTCAACCTCACCGCTTAGGCCACCTGTGTCCACAATAATGTAGGGGCGACTGCCCACACGACCTGTTCCATACTGACGGTCTCGGGTCAAGCCAGGATAATCCGCCACAATCGCATCTCGAGACCGAGTAATTCGATTGAACAGTGTCGATTTTCCGACGTTAGGTCTGCCAACTATGGCGATAACCGGTTTACTCATTTGGCTCTGTTACCTGTTTTCAATGGCGCTTTATGCGTGAGTGCGACTTGAAGCGCCGCAAAATTCTGTTGAACGATACTTAAATTACTTAAATGGGTATAAGTGGCTTTAGTCTGCCTCGTCGATTTTTTCGGCGTGCTCAGCTTTGAAAATCGCAAGGTTTGAAGGCTTTACCGTATAATGCGTGATGACGCCTTCATCATCTAACAGTGTCAGTTGCGATCCGTCGACCTTAACGCGTAAAATTCGGTTACCGTCACCATACTCATTACTGTGTTTTACACGCGAAGACTCTGTACCTTGAACTC
>CAZVPH010000003.1:0-20309 GCA_964628125.1 uncultured Thiosulfatimonas sp.
AGTAAGTTTTATGTAAATCATAAACAAATAGTTATAATAAGAATCCTTTTAAATACATAACATTAACAGTCATAGGGTTATTTTTTAATGCAAAATTTAAACGTTACCGCTCAACAAATACGCATCTTTGAAGCGGTTGCTAGGCTTGGGAGTTACACCCGTGCGGCGGAAGAATTGTGCCTAACACAGCCTGCCGTTTCGATTCAAGTAAAGCGTCTTGAAGAGAATAATGATGTAAAACTTATTGAAGTTGTTGGTAAAAAACTGTTTTTAACGCGTTCTGGCGAGAGAATGTTTCAAGGCTGTCAGCGCATTCTTGAAGAGTTACAGGAGTTGAATGCGCACATTAAATCTGAACACAAGCGGGTGGATGGCGAGTTAAAAATAGCCGTGGTCACCCCTGCCAAATACTTTATTCCTTATATATTAAAAGCGTTTTTAAACCGGTTTCCGGACGTCACTCCCGTGATTACAGTCATCAATCGCCGTCAAATTTTGGATGAGCTTAAGCAAAATCAATACGATTTGTCGATTATGGGGCGAGTGCCGGAGAACTTAAACCTAGAGGGCTTTGCCTTTTTTCAGAACGAGCTAGTCGTGGCTGCGCCACCAAAGCACCCCTTATCTAAAGAGAAAAAAATCTTGATCAGTGATCTGGCCAACGAGCGTTTTCTGATGCGAGAAAAAGGCTCCGGCATTCGCGACTCGGTGATGGAGCGCTTTGAAGAGAACGGACTGCACATTGTGCCTTATATGGAATTAGGCAGTACCGAGGGGATCAAGCAAGCAGTTATGGCGGGTTTAGGTATCTCCGTTTTGCCTAAGCAGGCTATCCGGCTAGAGACGCGTTATCGACACATGGACATCTTAAATGTAGAGGGTTTTCCAGTGACACGAGATTGGTATGTCGTCAAAATGACCTCTAAAACATTAATCCCATCGGCGGATGCCTTTCTGGAATTTCTAAAAAGTATAGATGTTAATAAATTGTTGGCCATGTCTGATACTCGCTAATCCAGAGAGTTTGAAAGACGTTAGAGTTTAAAGAGACTAGGCGTTATGGGTGTTTTACCCAGAAAAGCGAGTTTAAGGAAGTTGCACGTATGCCAGAAAAGATAAGTTTACTCGCCAGAAGTGCGACCCTACGCCAACTGCAAGTGTTTGACAGTATTGCTCGATTAAACAGTTTTTCGAGAGCGGCTGAAGAGTTACATCTAACCCAGCCGACCGTCTCCATGCAGGTAAAAAAATTGGTGGACATTCTCAGTGCACCACTTTTTGAGAGAATCGGCGGTAAGGTCTATTTAACGGACATTGGTAAGACCTTGCACGAGTCAGTACGCGAAATACTGGCGCAACTCACCTTGGCTGAACAGAAAATAAACCACATAAAAGGTTTTTCAGGGGGCAGCGTTAAGATGTCGGTGATCTCCACTGCGCAGTATTTTGTTCCCAAGGTGATTCACGACTTTATGCAGTCCTACGCGGATGTTTCGGTGATTTTGCGTGTGGGCAATAAAGAGACGCTGGTGGAGCGTGTGGCCCAAAATAAAGACGATTTTTATCTGTTGGGCCAACCACCAGATGGGTTAAATGTTGAGTCAACTCGCATTGCCGATAACCCATTGGCGTTCGTTGCGAACAGTGGGCATCCTTTGGTGGGGAAAAAGCTTCGCATTGAGGAGTTGGCGAACGAGGCTTTTTTAATGCGTGAAACCGGGTCGGGGATTCGGGCGCAGATTGAAAAAGTATTCGAAGAGAAACAGTTTCAACCGCGTATTCAAATGGTTTTGGGCGGCAATGAAGTGATTCGATTAGGGTTGTTGCAAAGCCTAGGAGTTACGGTCACAGCGGTTTCTACTTTGATGAAAGAGATTAACGCAGGAGAGATCAGTATCTTAAATGTTGAAGGGTTTCCTATTAACCGGCATTGGTATCTAGTTTATCCAAAGGGCAAGGTGCTCTCCATCGCAGCCGAGGAGTTAATAAAACTTTTAAAAGAGGAAGGCGAGGTGTTTAGTAAAGAAGTTTTCAGTAAATTTTAACGTTATCTTTATAGAAAATTCTTGGCTACTTTCTTTTTTACGATAGGTTATCGTCTATGGGGTTTATCAGAAAACTTGATTGGTATAACAATTATTTATGATTATAATAACTACTCAAATTTCGGGGGCAGGATCTAAAGCTTAGGTTCTGTCTTAAAAAGTAGGATGTTGTTCATCATCTAATATATATAAATAGATGAGCCATCCCTAATTATGAGGTATAGAAAATGGATCAGTCGAATCGTTATGCTGACTTATCGTTAAAAGAAGAAGATCTGATCAAAGGTCAGAACCACATTCTTGTCGCGTACACAATGACGCCTGCTGCTGGGTATGGTTACCTAGAAGTTGCAGCACACGTTTGTGCGGAATCTTCTACAGGTACAAACGTTAAAGTTTGTACGACAGATGATTTCACCGAAGGTTTAGACGCTATGGTCTATGAGATCGATGAAGCGAATAAGACCATGAAAGTGGCATATCCTTTTGGTCTTTTCGATCGTAACAACATTGATGGTAAATCAATGATTGTTTCTTTCCTAACGCTGTCAGTGGGTAACAACCAAGCGATGGGTGACGTACACCAGTTGCAGATGGTTGACTTCTGGATTCCAGAAACTAAATTGCACCTGTATGACGGTCCTTCACAAGACATTTCTTACCTATGGAAGTTGTTAGGTCGTCCAAGAGTTGACGGTGGTTATATCGCAGGTACGATCATCAAGCCTAAGCTAGGTCTACGTCCTGAGCCATTTGCAAAAGCGGCCTACCAGTTCTGGTTAGGGGGTGATTTCATCAAGAATGATGAGCCACAAGGTAACCAAACTTACGCGCCAATGAAAACAGTTGTTCCATTAACCGTTGATGCGATGAAGCGTGCGCAAGATGAGACGGGCGAAACCAAGCTTTTCTCTGCGAACATCACAGCAGATGACTACCATGAAATGACCTACCGTGCAGACTACATCCTAGAAGCATTTGGTGAGCTAGCGCCACAAGTTGCTTTCTTAGTTGATGGTTATGTCGGTGGTCCTGGAATGATCACGACAGCACGTCGTAACTACCCTTCACAGTACTTACACTATCACCGTGCTGGCCATGGTGCGATCACTTCTCCTTTGGCGAACCGTGGTTACACAGCGTTTGTATTGGCTAAAATGTCTCGTCTTATGGGAGCGTCAGGTATCCACGTGGGTACAATGGGCTTCGGTAAAATGGAAGGCGGAAACGACGATAAGCACATCGCTTATATGATCGAGCGTGACGAGTGTCAAGGTCCAGTTTTCTACCAGAAGTGGGAAGGTATGAAGCCGACAACTCCAATCATCTCTGGTGGTATGAACGCGTTACGTCTACCTGGTTTCTTCGAGAACCTAGGGCACGGTAACTTGATCAACACTTCAGGTGGTGGTTCTTACGGACACATCGACTCTCCTGCAGCGGGTGCTAAGTCACTTTCTCAGGCGTTTGAGTGCTGGAAGTCAGGCGCAGACCCAATTGAGTTTGCGAAAGAACATAACGAGTTTGCTCGTGCGTTCGAATCTTTCCCAGGCGATGCAGACAGCATCTACCCAGGTTGGAGAGAGAAGTTAGGTGTGCATAAATAATCGTTCATTCATGAACTGTTATTTAACGTAACCAAAAGGACCTCTGCTTTCGGGCAGGGGTTTTTTTAACCCTAAAAAGAATAAACCCACCAAATTGCTAGGTTATTTAGCCATCTATTTTTGAGTGTCACTCAGCAAAATGTTAAACAAATGCTGACCAGGGTGTCATGTTGAAAGTGGCGTGCTAAATAACTTACTTCTCACCATAAATGTTACGGGGACTGATATGGACATTACACAGTACAAGATAGACAACGAACCATTTTACGATGCACAATCAAACGAAGTTGAGCTGTATGAAGCTGCTTATGCAGCTCGCCTGCCCGTCATGGTCAAAGGGCCTACGGGATGTGGTAAATCTCGTTTTATCGAGCACATGGCGTGGAAGTTGGGCAAGCCTATTATTACCGTATCGTGTAATGAGGACATTACCGCATCAGACTTAGTCGGGCGCTACTTGTTGGATGCAAATGGCACGCGTTGGGTGGATGGTCCACTGACCTTGGCTGCGCGATACGGTGCCATCTGTTACTTAGATGAGATTGTCGAAGCGCGCCAGGACACCATGGTCGTCATACACGCCTTAACCGACCACCGTCGCGAGTTGTCACTGGACAAAAAAGGCGAGTTGATTAAAGCTCACCCGGATTTTCAGTTAGTCATCTCTTATAACCCAGGCTATCAAACGATGATGAAGGACCTTAAACAGTCAACCAAGCAGCGCTTTTGTGCTCTAGACTTTGACTATGCTGAGCCAGACGTCGAAGCACGCATTCTTCAAAAAGAAGGTAATGTTGACCGCGATACCGCCAATAAGCTTGTTAAAATTGGTGAAACGGCCCGTAATTTAAAAGGACACGGACTGGATGAAGGGATTTCAACTCGTTTGATGGTGTATGCCGCCGTACTGATGAACCAAGGTATTGCACCGATTGATGCTTGCAAAATGGCGATGGTTCGTCCGATTACTGATGATGCAGATATTCGTCAAACGTTAGATACCGCAATCGAATTGATTTTTGGCTAACCCCTGTTTTGAGACAGCCATTTTTAGGGTGTTGTTTTATTTTTCACCCTAGGGTGTCCAGTTTGGTGGTTAACAGGTAGAGGTTGTTTTAAGCGGTCATCCTGCCTTTAGCTTGACGTGATCTTACGTGAGTACCTCTGTCTTTACCTACCGTCGTCTCAAGCAGCGTTGCTGTTCTTCAAAGCCCTTTTCGCTTTGCCTTTATCTAAACATCGACAAAAAAGAGTTGAATATCATGGATGCAGAACTAGTTGCCCAATATCAGACACGCTTTACGGCGGGCTTTCCAGAAGCAAAGAAAGCCTTTCCACACTGTCTTGAAGAAGCCGTTAAAGTCTTAAGTCCAGAGGGTGTTAATGCCTATATCGACGGCGCAAACTTCCTGTTTAAAATCGGCATTGGCGTCGAGCCAGGCCTGGCCTTTCTGGTCGAAATGCCGGATATCGCCAAGTTTGTCGGTGAAGACGCCTGCCAAAAAATAGCCGACTTTGTCTACACCATCGTCAGAAGCCCGAGTAAAAAAGCGGTACTGCCTTTTTTAGAGGCTTTGCCAGCGGTCAGTCGAATTCTGGCCGATGCGGACGCATTTCAAACCTACTTAGACATTATGGATGACTATCGCAAGCGTTCTGAAGAGGTGGTCAAAGGTCATTACGCCGCGTACGAAAGCCCAGGGCTGATTCCATTGTGTAAATCTATGCCGCAGTTAATCAGTTTGTTGGAACTTGATGGCTTGCGAAACTTCATTGATTTTGGCGTACGAAACTACCAAAACCTGCCGGATCCGCAGATCGCTTATTTCTCTTTAGAGTCACCTGACGCGCGGGCAATTATTCATCGTGAACGTTCAGGAACAGGTTTTAAATCGGTCGAGCGCCAGTTGTCGATGATGAAGGAAGCCTTTTGGGATTGTGACATTCCATTTCAATCGTTCACCACCGGTTTTAAACAGTTGCGTAAACCGGTGCCTTATGTGAATGCAACGTCTTTGGCGATTCCTGATGTGTTCCAGGATGAGAATGGCGTACCAGGCATTAAGATCTATCAGGCGACGATGGCGCACATGATGGCGCATCTACGCTGGTCTGATGAGTTGATGGCCGATAACTTTGCGCCGCACATGCAGTTGTTTATCTCCACCTTTGAAGACTGCCGGGTAGAGTATTTAGCGATTCAACGTTTTCCAGGACTGAAACAGCTCTTTTTAAGTTTGCACCCAGTGCCCAAAAAAGGCGCGTGTGATCCTGAAAAGATGGCCTGCCTACGCTACCGCGCAACACGACTATCTCGTGCGCTGATGGATGAAGATTTTGACGCTGAAAATGAGCTGATTGCCACCTTCAAAAAGCGCTTCCATGATCTAATGGAAGAAAAAGGTGAGCAGAGCACCGTTGAAGATATGGCGAAACTGGGCAGTGATTTTTATGTAAAGTCCCGTAAAAAAACGGACAGCTTACCAACTGTTTTCTTTGAAGACACCGAATTCTCCTACCGTGACGACAATCGCATTATCTGGATGCATCATGAAGAGAGCGATGAGGCCGAAGACTATAAGCATAATGAATACGAAGCGGAAGATAAGCTGGTTGAAACCGATGGCGGGCTGCCGCCACGACATTATGATGAGTGGGATTACCTCTCAAGCTCTTACCGTCCAGACTGGGCAACGGTCTATGAGCGACTGCACCCCTCTGGAGATCCTAGTCGTATTGATCGATTGATGGCGAAGCATGAATCGTTGGCTAAACGCTTGAAAGCCATGATTGAGATGATGAAACCGCAGAATAAACGCCGCATTCGTTTCCAAGAGGAGGGCGATGAGCTGGATTTGGACGTCGCCCTGCGTTCAGTTATTGACTACAAAAGTGGCCAAATACCCGATCCACGCATTAACTACAGCTTTACCACCGACAATCGAGATATTGCAGTGATGTTGCTGGTAGATACTTCGCAATCTTTGAACGAGCGTAATCCAGAAACCGGTCAAACGTTGCTAGAGCTCTCCGAAGAGGCGTTGGCGATCACGGCTTGGACCGTCGAGCAACTTGGCGATAAGTTTGCCATTGCGGGCTTTTGTTCGGATACACGCCAAGAAGTGCGCTATGAGCATATTAAAGGATATTCCGAGCGTTATGGCGATGAGGTTAAAGCGCGTATTGCTGCAATGGAAGCTTCTTACTCTACTCGAATGGGACCAGCGATGCGCCATGCGGCTCATTATTTAAAGTCGCAGCAGGCTGAGAAAAAAATCATGCTGATTCTCACAGATGGCGAACCGGCAGACATTGATACTAAAGATCCAAGAGTATTGATTGAAGATACCAAAATGGCAGTGCATGAATTGCGTGAGCAAGGTATTCAAACCTATTGCATTACATTGGATCCGAATGCCGATGAGTATGTGTCGGATATCTTTGGCAACAGTTACACCATCATCGACCATGTTGAAAAGTTGCCTGAGCAACTGCCACAAGTGTTTATGAGCATCACCAAGTAGTCACATAGTGGAATCAAAAAAAACAGATAAAAATGTCCCAATAATAACGAGAATTTTGAGCTTAAAATGAAAAATTTAATGACCGTTAGAATGAACTTTGATTACCGAGGTGAAGCCTTTGTGTTTGAGTCGGTTGAAGAGTTACCACTGCATCTAGGCGGATTGCTTGAATTTGCGGAATCGATTCCGCGAAGAATTGCACGCGCCAACGAGGTGGACACTTACTCTTATATGTTTGAAGCGATGGAGTGTACGCCGATTAAGGTAATTAAGGCGGAAGGCTATATTTCGCGATTTATGCACGGTGACGGCGTGCCACTCGCAGAATTTATGAATCAGTGTAATGCCGTTACGGTGGATATGTTGCTGTTGGATATCTTAGAGCAACATTTACCCGAGCATACAACCGGTGATGCGGTGCATGAAAAAACATTTGCGGCTTTACAATCCGCTTACGCCATTGGTTATTCGGCTGGGAGTTCGCATTAAATTTTGTCTGTTGCAAAGTCTTTTTTGAGTGTTATAAATGCCCTTAACCATTTGGTTCTGGGCATTTTTTGTAGGTGGATATTGTAACGTGTGTATTTTTATACTCGGATTTATGGCGTTGCTCCTGTATCATTTGCAGGGTTCAATTGCGCGCCTACAGCTTTCAGAGCAGGTTGGTGGGCTATTGTTGCCCTTGGCAGAGGGTTGGGAAGTTTTATTGGCGCTGTGGCCTGTAATGCTGTTTATGTTTTTAGCCGGCGTCGTAACGTTGTTGCTGGTTATGAAGCTATGGGGCAGTAAGCGTGCTCCCAAGTCGTCCTAGAGTCCTTCGACCAGTAAGAAAACGTGCAACAGGGAAACTGGATAAAGGGGCAGGCCGCGGTAAAACGAGGGTGCAAGCCGAATGTAATTGAATAAAAATTAAAATAATAAGAATGAAAATAACCCATAGGTATCAAACACAATGACTCATAAATGCGATTGCAACCAAGATATTTCACAGCTTTTTAAAAACAATGAAGCCTGGGTTGAAGAGGTTAATGCAGAAAACCCGCGTTTCTTTGAAAGTTTAGTGCATCAGCAGAAGCCTGAATACCTTTGGATCGGTTGCTCCGACAGTCGCGTGCCTGCGAACGAGCTTGTCAAAATGGATCCAGGCACTATTTTTGTGCATCGAAACATTGCAAACCTTGTGAATTCAAGTGATATGAACGTCCTGTCGGTGCTTCAATACGCAGTGCTCAAGGTAAAGCATATTATTGTCAATGGCCATTATGGCTGTGGTGGCGTGTCGGCTTCGTTAAATGACAATAATCCAGACTTAATCGATCACTGGATTCGACCGATTCGTAAGTATTATCAGCGCGCCCAAAATGAGTTAAGTCACCTACCCGAAGTTGAGAAAATAGATAGATTGTGCGAAATTAACGTGATTGAGCAAGTGCGTAATATCTGCCATGTTCCGGCCGTTAGGAAGGCGTGGGATAAAGGGCGAGAGATGGCCATTCACGGGTTTATTTACGACATTAAAGATGGTCGATTGCACAATTTAGATGTTACGGTCGACAACAGTGACGACGCAGAAAAGCTGATTCTTCGTCAAGACTTAGCCTGCAAAAGTTTAATCTAAACCGTTATTGACCAGGCCTGGTCAAAGATATGCTGCAGCATTGTTGACTGTTGCGTAATCTCTCAAACGTAGGGTTTGGCAGTTAAATGGCGTGGTGTGATAAATGGCGATGAGCGAGCTTGGTGAATACCTGTTGCAAGCGATTAACCTTTGATCGTCCAGCCTTCAATCGCTCTGACCTGAGTGTCTTCAGCGTAATCAACATTAAAAATCCTTGCAGAAGTAAAATCCTCTAAGCCAAGGGCATAGTTCGACGAGGGGGCTGACACCGGTTGCTGGTGGGTGGCAAGAGTTGATGCCTCGGCCGAAGATGGTGAGTACGCAGTGGCCTTGGGAGTTCGGGTGGTATGAACTTGATTGATAATGACGCTGTGCAGTTGCAATCCAGCTTGCTCAATGGCCGCGATGCTTAGCAGTGCCTGGTTAATGCATCCCAAGCGATTCGCGACCACCAAAATGACTGGATAACCCAGTGCAATAGCCAGGTCTTTGTTAAGTCCATCCAAGGCCAGGGGCGAATAAAACCCACCGGCACCTTCCACTAATGCGAACCGATTTTTCGGCACTGCGCAGGCCGTGACCAAATCTTCTATGTTGATCGTTAACTTGGCCTGTTTAATGGCAGTGTGGGGCGAAAGGGGCGCTTCAAATTGAAACGGGCAAATGTGCTCTAAACGCTCATCTGTTTGGGTTGCGCGCTGCAAGAACAGCGCATCTTCACTTAACAGAGAGCCGTCCGTTTGACGAATACAGCCAGAAGCAATCGGCTTTCTCGGTGAGACGCTTAAGCCTTGCTGAGCAAGCGTCATGGCAAGGCAGCCGCTGATGTAGGTTTTACCCACATCGGTGTCGGTGCCGGTTATAAAAAAACCACCTGATCGGGTGGTTTTATTGAAAGTTGAGTGACTCAAAATCGCGGCTCAATTCCTTAAAGGTTCTCTGTTAAACGCGCTTGCGCTTCTAAATACTTATCGTAGGTTTGTGCCACGACGTCGTCCGGCAACTCGGGTGCAGTGTTTGGGTTTTTGTCCCAATCAAGGCTTTCCAGGTAATCACGAATAAACTGCTTGTCAAAGCTCGGTGGGTTTTTGCCCACTTTATAACTTGAGGCAGGCCAAAAACGTGAACTATCAGGGGTTAAGGCTTCATCAATAAGGTGAATCACGCCATGCTCATCTTCGCCAAACTCAAACTTTGTGTCGGCAATGATAATGCCACGCTCTAGCGCAAACTCTGCGGCCGTATTATAAAGCGTTAAGCTAAGGTCGCGAACCACGGTTGATTTCTCCAGACCCATAATCTCAACCAACTGTTCAAAGCTGATATTCTCGTCGTGATCACCTTGGGCGGCTTTGGTTGAAGGGGTGAAGAGTGGTTCGGGAAGTTTTTGAGCCAGCTTCATGCCTTTCTTTAAGGGAATGCCGCAAACACTCTGGTTTTTCTTATACTCTTTCCAACCGGAACCGACTAGGTAGCCGCGCACAATCGCTTCGACAGGCAGTGGCTTAAGCTTGCGAACAATCATGCCGCGACCATCGAGCTCTTGTAGTTCCTCAAGTGTCAAATAGTCGGCCAATGCCATCTCAGGTGCCAGTTGATTAGGCACAATTTCTTGCATTTTATTCATCCAAAACTGCGGCATTTCGGTCAGGATTCGTCCTTTTCCAGGAATCGGCGTAGGTAAAACCGCATCAAAAGCCGAAATTCGGTCTGTGGTCACAATCAAAAGGTGACGGTCATCAATGTCATAGATATCCCGTACTTTGCCTCGAGCAATAAGAGGTAAGCTGGTTAAGTTTGATTCAAAAAGTGGCAGCATTATGCGGTTCCTATACTGTTTTAAGTCTTGTGTGGAAAACGGAGTTTGGATTACTTGTCGTTCGAGCGGTTTTCGGCCGCGTAGGGCATTTTGGTGTGACCATAACGAAGGATTAGCACAGAGAAGCTTAACAAAGTAATGGTCGCTGCGATGCTGATCATCTCCCATTCGGTTAACTCTTTCATGTCAAGAATCAAAAGGCGGGCTAGAGCGACCATCGCGATGTAGATTGGAAAACGAATGGGCAGTTTTCCAGACTTTAGATAGATGGCAACCATGGCGAGCACTTCAAGATAGAGGAAGAGCAACAACAGATCACCCAGGGTGACCACGCCGCTGTTGACCATATGCAGCGCTTCTATAATAGACGCGTAAACGGTGGCTAAAGAGATGACCAATAAGCCAAAATACTCAAAGATATGGATGGCTTTAGAGAGCATGCGATCACGCAGCGGACGAAGTTTTGGGCTGGCTTGTTCTACAACGACCTCTGGTTTTTTATCCACCATAACTTGTTCTGTGCCCATTTGATACCACCCTGCAGTTGTTGTTCAGTTAAGAGGTGACTATAGCGTTTTTTCGGTGCAAATATTCTGCTTAATATCTCAGTTATTGATTTTACGCTTTTTTTGCCCATTCTAATGGATACTGGTAAAATGCACGAATTATTTTTCCAATCGTTTATAGATATAAGGTGTTTAAGATGGCTAAGCAACAAAACTGGATCGCTCCCTCTATCCTTTCTGCAGATTTTGCGCAGTTGGGAACCGATGTTAAAGATGTTATCGCTGCGGGCGCCGACGTCGTTCACTTTGACGTGATGGACAACCATTATGTCCCAAACCTAACCATCGGACCTTTAGTGTGCGAATCGTTGAAAAACTTCATGGTTCGTGAAGGCGTTAAAGCGCCGATTGACGTCCATCTAATGGTGAAGCCGGTCAGTCGTATCATAGGCGACTTTGCTTCTGCTGGCGCCGATATCATTACGTTTCACCCTGAGGCGTCTGAGCACATAGACGGCGATTTAGGCTTGATTAAAAACGCAGGTCTTAAAGCCGGCTTGGTGTTTAACCCAGCGACGTCATTAGACTACCTTGAGCACGTGATGGATAAGATTGATATGATCTTAATCATGTCTGTAAACCCTGGTTTTGGTGGACAGTCGTTCATACCTCAAGCGTTAGAAAAGCTAAAAATGGCACGCAAACTGATCGACGCGTCAGGACGTGATATTCGTTTAGAGATTGACGGTGGTGTTAAAGTAGAGAACATCGCAGCGGTTGCCGCGGCAGGCTGTGATACGTTTGTATCGGGGTCAGGTATTTTTGGCAATGCGAAAGCGTCAGACGCCAACCGTTATGACACCATTATTCAACAAATGCGTGATGAGCTGGCAAAGGCGTAATTAGACGCAGTCAGACGCTAGAGTTTTAAACCTCAAGGTTTCACGTGAACAGTTCAAGAACAGCAAACGCCGGCACCTAGTTTCAGATGCTGGCGTTTTATTTTTTAAGCAGGCCTGGTCAGAGTACATATTCAAAAATATGTCAAGAATATGCAGTACGAGCATGTAATTATCATGTGACTCTGTGTCGCTTCTCGCAAGCTCGCTTTAAACAATAAAAAACAAGATTCAAAAAAGGATATAAAAAGATGGCAAAATTACAACCTGGGTTTGTCCTATTTGATTTAGATGGCACTTTAATTGACAGCGTGCCAGATTTGGCTTATTGCGTTGATGAAACCATGAAACAAGTGGGCTTGCCAGTGCGTGGCGAAGACGCCGTGCGCAATTGGGTCGGCAATGGGGTTCAGCGCTTAACCGAACGTGCTTTGATTAATGCGGTTGAGGGAATGCCGGACCAAGAGTTGATGGATAAAGCCTATCCTATTTTCTTAGAGCTTTATGCTGAAAATACGTCAAAACGCAGCTGCGTTTATGACGGGGTGATTGAAGGCATTGAGTGGATGCTTGAGCAGGGTTACCGCATCGCTTGTGTAACCAATAAGGCCGAAGCTTTTACGATTCCACTGCTGAAAGACAAAGGCTTGTTCGACTATTTTGAGTTTATCGTGTCGGGCGATACGTGTGCTGAGAAAAAGCCACACCCTATGCCATTGTTGCATGCGGCGGAACTCATGGGCGTCTCTCCAGACAACGCCTTGATGATCGGCGATTCACGTTCGGATGTTAAAGCGGCTCGTGCGGCTGGGTTTCATATTTTCTGCATGACCTACGGTTATAATCACGGCGAAGACATTCGCGACTATAACCCGGATGTGATTATGGATTCGTTTGTTGAATTCAAAGAGCATATTCAGGCGAAATAGTGTCGTCTATTAGATGAAACGCTTGAAGGCTTATCCCGAGATGAACTGTTTTAACATCGAAGGATAAGCCGATCCTATTTGAGAAGTTTGTATTAACAGTTAGGAGGTTAAGATGGCTTTTTTAAAAGCATTGTTACTAGAAATTTTTCGGCCGTTACTCTGTTCCATTGCCGGCATTCGCCGTGCGATGTTATTCAAGAAGCTAGAGAAACAATCCACCATTAAGGCAGATTTAGAATGAGCAACGTATCCTTTGCAGAACGCGCAAAGCAAGGCTATAACCGTGTGCCGATTATGCGCACCGTGCTGTCTGATTATGATACACCGCTGAGCGTGTATCATAAGTTAGCCAAAGGCCCTTACTCCTACCTGTTTGAATCCGTTCAAGGCGGCGAGAAATGGGGGCGTTACTCGATTATTGGCTTACCGTGCACACGACGCCTTCAGATCAATGGTCACCATATTAGAGAGATTCTTAATGGTGAAGTGATCCAGCATCAAGTCGCAGACGATCCACTGGCTTGGATTGAAGCCTACCAACAACAGTTTAAGGTGCACGCACCCAGCGGAATGCCCGTATTCAGTGGTGGGTTAGTCGGCTATTTTGGTTACGACACCGTCCGTTTTGTTGAAGAACGCCTAAAGAAAAGCACGCCCGCGCAAGATGATATTGGTGCACCGGATATTGAGTTATTAGTCTCTGAAGAGTTAGTGGTGTTTGATAACCTAAGCGGTCAAGTACACGTTATTGTGCACGCCGATCTGACGAAGCCGGAGGGTGAAGCGCGTGCGCTTGCACGATTAGACGCGTTGAGCAAGCAGCTCAGTCAGCCTATGAGTATGCCCATTGATACCGCCAGTTCTAAAAAAATCGTCGAAGAGGACTTTCACTCCAGTTTTGGTGAAGAGGCGTTTAAAAAAGCGGTGGCAAAGGTTCAAGAGTACATTTTGGCCGGCGACGCTATGCAAGTAGTGATCTCTCAACAGATGTCTGTCCCGTTTGAAGAGCAGCCGATTGATCTCTACCGTGCTCTGCGCCACCTCAATCCATCGCCTTACATGTTTTTTATGGACATGGACGACCTGCAAATTGTTGGGTCGTCTCCAGAAATTCTAGTGCGCTTAGAAGAAGAGCAGGTCACGGTGCGTCCCATCGCCGGTACGCGTCGTCGTGGCGCAACCTATGAAGATGATTTGGCGCTGGAGCAAGAGTTGCTGAATGATCCGAAAGAGTTGGCCGAGCACTTAATGTTGATCGATTTAGGCCGTAATGATGTGGGGCGCATTGCCCAAGTTGGCTCGGTCGAGTTAACGGAGAGAATGGTGGTGGAGCGTTATTCGCATGTGATGCACATTGTGTCAAACGTAAACGCTCAGGTTCAACCCGGCATGAGTGCGATGGATGTCTTGCGCGCCACCTTTCCTGCGGGCACGGTCTCGGGGGCTCCGAAGATTCGGGCGATGGAAATTATTGACGAATTAGAACCGGTTAAACGTGGTATCTATGCCGGTGCGGTCGGTTACTTAGGCTGGCATGGCAATATGGATACCGCCATTGCGATTCGAACCGCCGTGATAAAGGATAAGAGATTGTTTGTTCAGGCCGGTGCAGGAATTGTCGCCGATTCGGTTCCACAACTCGAATGGGATGAGACCATGAACAAAGGTCGTGCGATTTTTAAGGCAGTCGAGTTCGTCACCAACGGCTTGCAGACCATCAATCCCGAATCAAGTAACTCCAAATCAACTCACCCAAAATAAACTAACCCAATTTAAGCAGTCGTAAACCAACTGAGACTGTTAACGCGACTTACTCGCCTTAACAGTAAGCCGGTTTCGGAAAAAAATTAGGGTATGCTTAAGGAACGCTTAGGAAAGAATATGCTGTTAATGATTGATAATTACGACTCGTTCACCTACAACATCGTTCAATATTTCGGTGAGTTAGGCCAGCAGGTTGAGGTGTTTCGCAATGACCAGATTACCCTAGAAGAGATCGAAGCTTTAAATCCCGACTATCTGGTGATTTCACCAGGCCCGTGTACGCCTGCAGAAGCAGGTATTTCCGTTGAAGCGATTAAACACTTTGCAGGAAAAATCCCGATTATGGGCGTTTGCCTAGGCCACCAAAGTATTGGCCAGGCGTTTGGTGGCCAGGTCATTCGTGCCAAGCAGGTGATGCATGGTAAAACCTCGCCGGTCTATCATCAGAGCCAAGGGATGTTCGCGAATTTGCCAAACCCGGTGACCACTACTCGCTATCATTCACTGGTGATTGAGCAATCCAGTTTGCCAGAGTGTTTAGAGGTTACCGCCTGGACGCAAAACGCCCAAGGCGACGTGGATGAGATTATGGGCGTGCGTCATAAAAGCCTCGCCATAGAGGGGGTTCAGTTTCATCCAGAGTCGATCTTGACAGAGCAAGGGCACCAGATGTTAAAAAACTTTTTAGAGCAGAATGCGCGAACGGACGTTTCGTCAACGAGCGTGCCGTTATAAAGCTCACGCGCTCGGATGTTCACGCCAAATAAGACAAAACAGGTTATACGATGGAATTAAAAGCAGCTCTTGAACACCTTTTACAACGACGCGATTTGACAGCGGCTCAAATGGAGTCGGTCATGCATCAACTGATGTCGGGGAAAGCCACGTCTGCTCAAACTGGCGCGATTTTAACCGCCTTGCGAATGAAAGGTGAAACCATTGATGAGATTACCGCAGCCGTGAAGGTCATGCGCACTCTGGCTACGCCTGTCACATTAGAGGACACTTCAAAATTAGTCGATACCTGTGGCACAGGAGGCGATGGTGCCAATACCTTTAACATCTCTACTGCCTGTGCATTTGTAGTGGCCGCGGCTGGCGGCACCGTCGCCAAGCATGGCAATCGATCTATCTCCAGTAATTCCGGCAGTGCCGATGTGTTAGAAATTGCGGGCGTCAGCTTAGCGTTGACACCTGAGCAGGTCGCTCAGTGCATCAGTGAGGCGGGGGTGGGCTTTATGTTTAGCCAAGAGCACCATAGCGCGATGCGCCACGTGATCGCTGCGCGGAGAGAGCTGGGAGTGCGCACCATTTTTAATATGCTTGGTCCCCTAACCAATCCTGCGGGCGCGCCTTACCAAGTGATCGGCGTTTACGATAAGTCGTTGACCACTTTGTTTGCCAAAGTGTTACAACGCCTTGGCTCGAAACACGTGATGGTGGTGCACGCCGAAGATGGCTTGGATGAGATCAGTATCGGCAGTCGTACTTGGGTGGCAGAGCTGAAAGATGGCGAGATCACCGAGTGGATGATCGACCCCTTAGAGCATGGAATGGAATATAAAGACTTGTCGGATCTTACGGTCGCTTCGGCGGGAGACAGTCTGAAGGTTATTCGCACGGTTTTTGCTAACCAAGCCAGCGGCGCGAAAGACATTGTTTGTCTAAACGCGGGGGCGTCACTTTACGTTGCAGGCCTGGCAGAAAGTTACGCAAGCGGCGTTCGCCTAGCGTGTGATATTATCGCGAAAGGACTGGCACAACAAAAATTTGAAGACTTTATCTGCAAAACCCAAACGTTTAAGACGGCGTAGTTCAGGGACGGTTTTTGAGTAACTAGACCAGCATGGTTAGACTAATAAATGGTGTTGGTAAGTATGGGGCGGTGTGGAGTTTTATTTTAAAAGTGACCAGGCCTGCTCAAGAATAGAATGAAGAAAAGCGAGGCAGAGTGAGGGAAGATACCGGTGACACAGTTACTTAAACGTCAGTTTTGCCTGTTTTTCGGCGGCCTTTTTTTTCTAACAGGCCTGGTCGGTATCGTCCTGCCGCTGTTGCCGACCACACCGTTTATGATTTTATCCGCCACCTGCTTTGCGAGAAGTTCACCGCGCTTTCATCAAGCCCTGTTAAACAATCGCTGGATAGGTGAAGATTTACGTCGCTGGGAGACTCAGCGTACCATGCAGCGCACCACGAAAATTAAGGCGACTTGGGTGGTATGTGTCACGTTCTCTATCTCTATCTCTATCGCGCTTCTGTGGGGCAAGTTGGGCTTGCAGGCGATGTTGATTGGCCTCGCCTTACTGCTGCTGTTTTTTATCTGGCGCATCGCAGAAGAGAGTGGAAAAGAGACTCATGAACCAAGCCCACTGCCGTAGGTATTAATAAAACACCCTATAAACATAAAAAACAGAACTCTGTGCGAACCGCATTGAGGCATCGAAAATTATTAAGGATTTCACTATGAGCGCTAAGAGTGCGACGCCCACTATCTTAAAGAAAATTATCTTACGTAAACTCGAAGAGGTTCAAGAAGGCTGTGAGAAGATTCCACTACGTGAAATGAAGCGCCGTGCCCTGTTAGCGCCCGAGACCAAAAGCTTTGTCGCTGCGTTGCAAGCCAAATTGGACGCAGGTCAGTCGGCGGTCATCGCTGAAATAAAAAAAGCATCGCCCAGCAAAGGTGTTTTACGGGACCCTTTTGATCCTGTGGAGATCGCCAAAAGTTACGCCGAGCATGGCGCCGCTTGTTTATCGGTACTAACCGACAGAGATTTCTTTCAAGGGTCTAACGAGTATCTGCAACAAGTCCGTGAGGCGGTCGATCTGCCCATTATCCGTAAAGACTTTATTGTCGACGACTACCAGGTTTACGAAGCACGAGCCATCGGCGCTGACTGCATCTTGTTGATTGCAGCGGCTATTGGCGACGCTCAAATGTCCGAGTTAACACAGGTTGCCTTGACCTTGGACATGGACGTGTTAATTGAAGTTCATAATAAAGAAGAGCTAGAGCGCGCTCTGCAACTGCCACTGCCAATGATTGGCATTAACAATCGAGATCTGCACAACTTTGATGTTTCCCTGGACACGACGATTGAGCTTTTAGAGCTAATTCCGGATGACCGTATTGTCATTACTGAAAGCGGGATTTTAACCAAAGCCGACGTCGCTAAAATGCGCGCCTGTCATGTCGATACGTTTTTAGTGGGCGAAACCTTTATGCGCGCTGAAAACCCAGGTGAAAAGTTGGCAGAACTTTTCAGTTAAATCAGTGAGTTATCGAGTTTTTTGGCTCTCAAAATAAAGGGCTAAAAAACGCTTGCAAAACTTTTTAAAAAGAGAATAATACGCTTCTCGTTTTTCACACAGAAACCTACTGAATTCTTGCGGTAGGCAACAGAAAGAAAAATGGTTAAAACCTCACGTTATTCAAACGTGGCTGGGGTTCTTCAAGCTAACCTTGTCTTGTGGAATTTATGTTAATCATTCATCCGCTTACTTTTTCGGGTGTTTTAGCAAGGTGCTCATGTCATGCCAAATTCAGAAACCACGCTGGTTGCCAGCAATAATCATTTCGAAGTCGTTGAAAAAACCGCTGTGATCGATGCCTCCTGGCCGACGCACGACCAATCGATTGACGATCAAAATGCTGACCACTTTATCTGTCGTGATGGTAAAGTGTTTGCGGGAACCCATTTAATAATCGATTTGTGGGGTGCAACGCGTTTGGACAATCTTCCCTTGATGGAAGCAACATTACGCGAGGCAGTTAAAAAAGCCAAAGCGACTCTATTACACATTCACCTGCACCATTTTACGCCGAATGGCGGTATCTCTGGAGTGGCGGTATTGGCGGAATCTCACATCAGTGTTCACTCCTGGCCTGAACGTAATTACGCAGCCTTTGATGTGTTTATGTGCGGCGATGCAGAGCCGGAAAAAGCGATTGATGTTTTAAAAATGGCTTTTAACCCGGCCTCCGTTAAGGTCGACACCATTTACCGTGGTGAGGTCGTTGAAATGAATGTGAGACTTGAGGCGTGAAGCAGGCCTATTTAGAAACACTCTACCCCGCGTGGGGGCAGCAGTTTGTCATAGACAAAGTGTTGTTTGAGATGGAGACGGAGCATCAACACCTGATCATTTTTAAAAATGAGCAGTGGGGCAATGTTCTGGCACTGGATGGGGTGATTCAAACCACCGAAAAAGATGAGTTTATTTACCATGAGATGATGACCCATGTGCCAATGTTGGCGCATGGTAATGCTCAAAAAGTACTTATTATTGGGGGCGGTGACGGCGGTATTTTACGCGAGGTCTTAAAGCACGCTTGCGTAAAATCGGTCACTCAGGTTGAGATTGATCGGCAGGTGATTGATATGTGTATTGAGTATCTGCCCACTCATTCAGCCGGCGCTTTTTTAAATCCAAAAACAACCATTGTGATTGCCGATGGCGTGGACTTTGTTACAGAGTCTACTGAAAAATATGATGTCATTATCTCGGATGCAACCGACCCAATAGGGCCGGGTGAAGCGTTGTTTACCTCGCGCTTTTATCAAGGGATTAAAAACTGTTTGACCGAAGATGGTGTGTTTATTGCCCAAAACGGGGTTTGTTTTTTGCAAACCGACGAGGTAAGCACCACTTTCAAGCGTTTGTCGCCTCTGTTTAAAGAGACCTGCTTTTACTCGGCTGCCGTGCCAACCTATGTAGGCGGCATCATGACATTTGCTTGGGGATCAGATAACTTGGCTTTAAAAAAAGTGGATATTGCCACACTTGAACAGCGTTTTGCGGAAGCCGATTTAAAAACGCGTTTTTATACCCCGATGTTGCACCAGGCCAGTTTTGCACTGCCCCAATATATTAAGGATGTTTTGAAATGATGAACAAAGATATGATCGCCGAAGCCCTAGCAGAACAGTCTCACCCAGACGCGCTAGAACTGTTTGACCGCGAAAGCCTAGAAGATTTGGTGGCTAAGCATGAAACACCGTTTATGGTGCTTGACTTGAGTGAGGTGGAGTACCAGTACCGTTCACTGCAAGCGGCCTTACCAGGTGTTAAGTTATTTTATGCGCTGAAGGCGTTGTCGCATCCAGAATTGATTAAGCGTTTGAAGTCGCTGGGAAGCTCGTTCGATTTAGCCACCATTGGTGAAGTTGAACTGGTTGAATCTCTAGGCATTACAGGGGATCAGTGTATTCACACGCACCCAATCAAAAAAGACAAAGAGATCCGTCGCGCTATTGAGTTCGGTTGTAACCGATTTGTGGTCGATAATATTGACGAATTGGCGAAGTTCATCCCTTACGCCGGTCAGGTCGAGTTGATTATACGTGTCAGCTTCCGTAGTCAGCACGCGGTGGTGGATCTGTCGCGTAAGTTTGGTTGTGCGTTGGAAGAGTTGCCAAGCATGGTCGATTTAGCGCAAAAAAATGGCATCGAAGTGGTCGGACTCTCTTTCCACGTTGGCTCTCAATCTTTATCGCCGATGACACAGGTCAACGCGGTGCGCGCCAGTGTGGCGGCGATGAAGGTGATGCAGCATGTTAACTGGAAGTTTTTAGATATTGGAGGCAGTTTCCC
>CAZVPH010000004.1:0-18755 GCA_964628125.1 uncultured Thiosulfatimonas sp.
CGGAAAAGGTCATAAAAACATTGTTCTCATTGGCCACTCTAGCGGCAGCCAAGAGTTGATTGAATTCCTTAACATCCATCCAGAGATTTCGATTGAAGCGGCTATTTTCACCAGTCTTTTCTACTTCAAAGGCGACGAACTTGGTACCGTAGAAAGAGAAGTAAGTGCCGCAAAACAAGACTTAGCAAACAATCAAGACTCTCCGAAAAAATATAGCTTTCTGTTCTGTAAAAATAACTACCATGCTGTCCCTGAAAGCTTTCTTTCCTATCTAAAGCTGGATCGTGCGTATACTCTAAACTCTCTAAAAAAACTCTCTATTCCGACCTACACAATTATGGGAGGCGCCGACAAACGTTATCAAGAGGTTGGCGAGAATTGGCTAACAGAGTTAAGAGAGACTGGAACTCATGTCTACACAATTAAAGGGGCGAACCATTTTTTTTCAAACCAGTACGAATTTGACTTACAAGATGCGATTATTGAAATAATCTCTCGTTTATAATGATCATTCAACACTCAAAATAAGCACTCCATCCATATGAGCCTACGCATTCCCAGTATTTTTATCCAGTCCATAAAAACCTACTTTTTTATCTTCTTTTTGACAGGTATTGTATTGTTGGTACTTATAAACTGGTCTTTCTACAGCAGTGCCCAAAACATTAAGCAAAGCGTGGCGTTGCAAATACAGCTAGAAGCTGAAAAAGAGATGCGAGGGATTCTAAGCGCAACTGTTAAAAAGCTGCAAAAAAACTTAAAAGCGTTTAGCGAATGGGACGAGGTTCACCAGCAAATCAACAACCCAAGTTATTACTTCTTTTGGCATGATGAACGCCTTGTTGACAGCGCTTATTTTAACAAGCACTACCAGCAGTTGGAAATTTATAGCCTTAACAAAACGCTATTAACAAGCCCTACCAACCAGCTAGATAAAGCGCTGCCATCAACTCTCTCAGACACCACCACTCAGTTAGTTTTCACGCCTGGAGCAGAGGCACGTTTAAATATGTTCGAGCCTATTTATGCACGCGACTCTAATGAGGTCATCGGTTATGCTGCGCTCTCCGTCAATTTACTTCCCTACATTCTCAACGAAAATAAATTTAACCACATTAACAAAACTAGCCTCTCATTCCTGGGAACAGATCGGGTTACTTTAGATAATTTAGATAATTTAGATAATATAATGGAAGTCACTCACTTTAAACCAATCTCTAATCCAGTCACCGATTACTTATGGCAACTGATTGAAGAATTCATCTTACAGCTCATCGCGCTACTCTTACTGACGGTGATTATTATCTCAATCGTCTTCAATAAATTATTCAGTCAACCACTCGCCATTCTCTCTAAGCACCTACACCGCTTAAAAAGCAACCCTAAAGAAGCCCAGTTTCCACCTCAAGAAACCTTCTACCTTAAAGAGTTTCAAGAGTTAAAAACCTCACTCCACGAATATCATCACGACTTACAAGCAACTCAACAAGCGCTTGATAGTCAGAACCAAGCCGTATGGGAGCAATCCAGGCGCGACGTCTTAACAAATATATACAATCGAAACGCCTTTGATGAGGCTTGGAATGATGTACTTGTTAACTTCCACCATCACAGGGTCACAACTGCATTTATGCTGTTCGACTGTGACTTTTTTAAAGCTTTAAATGATACTTACGGTCATGATATCGGCGATGAAGTGATTCGAATAGCAGCGGAAACTATCCAAAAAAGCTTACCTGTAGAGTGTCCAGCCTACCGTATAGGAGGCGATGAGTTTGCCGTTATCCTGCAGAATAAATCCTCAGAACAGACGTTTGCCATTGCTGATAAATGTATCAACGCATTAAAAAAGTATAACTTCGGTACACTGGGCGTTAGAGAAAAAGTCTCTTTCAGTGTCGGCATCAGCTCCGCCAACCCAAACCACCCAAAAACACCTTCTAATGACATCTCCAGCCTGCCTCGTCAAGCGGATATTGCGATGTACAAAGCCAAACAGTCCCATCAGCATAAAATTCAGTACTACCACCAACAACTTGAAGCCGAAGCGAACGCCATCGTCTCAAATGAGGCGGTCAACACTATTGTGAACGCTATCCACACCGGTGAGAACATCAATATGCATTTTCAACCGATTCTTTCTCTTCAAACAGGCCGTGTTTATTTCGAAACCTTGATCCGTATCAATAAAGAGTCCGGGCTGATCTATCCAAGTGACATTTTTGCAATCGTCGAACGTCGTCGCTTAGAGGTTGAAATGGATCAACAGATTATTCAGTCGATTCTAAATTTTGTAAAGACGGGGAAACTCCCTAAAGAAACGGGCGTAGCGATTAATATTTCTGGAAAGACGCTATTGCAGCCAAACTTTATCTCGCTTTTTAAAGACTTTATTCCTTATTTAAATGACTATAAAGTCATCATTGAAGTAACTGAGAACATTTTGATTGACCACATGGAGTACGCTCAAGATGTTCTTAACAAACTTAGGCAACAAGGTTTTTTAATTGCACTGGACGACTTTGGAAGTGGTTACTCATCGATTCGATATTTGGCACACATGCCGGTCGATATTATTAAATTTGACATGAGCATGACTCACGCTCTAAAGTCTGACGAAAAAACCAGAAACATTATCCTCTCCACAGCTGAAATGGTTCTGCGTTCTGGCTATCAGCTGGTGATGGAAGGAATTGAGGACCAGGAGATGTACCAAGGCGCCAAATTGGCGGGGGCAACCCATATCCAGGGATACTTGCTTGGCAAACCCAATGCACAGCCTCTGGTGCCGAAGTGGTCGGACACTGTTTGGTCCAAACAATGACTCAGAAACAACATTTACTCTACCCGCCTCATTCACCTCAAAAAAAACAGCCCAAATTCATCGGGATAACCGGGGGCATTGGCTCTGGTAAAAGCACTGTTTGCCAGTTGTTTTCAGAGCACAACATCCCTACCATTGATACTGACCTACTGGCTCGACAGGCGGTTATCCCAGGCTCCGTCGGTTTACAGAGAGTCTCAACGGCCTTTGGGGAATCCATTCTCAAAGAAAATGGGACACTTAACCGTGAACAACTGCGAAAACTGATTTTTACCGATCCCAATGCTAAAACAGAATTAGAGGCCATTTTACATCCGCTGATTCAAGTTGAAACGGAACGTCAAATAGCTGAATGGCTCAAAAACTCAGAAAAAATTCTCCACACCTCTCCCCCTTTCATTCTGGTCGCAATCCCCTTATTGGTGGAAGGCATTTTAAAAAATGGTCACAAACCAAAGTATTTGGATGAAATATGGATCGTAGATACGCCAGAACAACTACAAATTCAACGCGCTATGCGCAGAGACAACAGCACAGCAGAACAGATTAAAGCCATTATCGCGTTACAGGCTCAACGAGAAGAACGGTTAAGCTACGCCGATCGCGTGATCGTCAATGACCGAGGGATTGAAAAGCTTGAACAACAAGTGCAACAGATTATGCAGACGTTTTCCATGGAGCAATGAGCTTAAAATAGACAAGAAACTGATAAAAATCTCTAACGTTTAAGCGTGTGGCAACGCAAAAAAACAAGGCAGCTCGCTCGGAGAATATCAATAAGCTTTGAAAGCTCAATTAAAACTCGTTTCACCAGGCCTGGTCAATCTAAAATATTGCTCGCAGACGCTGCAAAAGAACCAATTAAACAAAACGATAAACAGAAACGCCTGTGCCTTTATCTCAGAAAGACACTTAAACCTAAGTTAATTCGGCCAAAAACCGGATATGGCTGCAACGCCTTGACCCCCCCTTTTTTTAGCCTCAACCACCGCTTCAGGCTTCATTCCGCCCAAAGCAAACACCGGAATAGGCACTCCACTCACACTCTCCGCAAACGCTTGCCAGCCTATCCCTGGAACGCCTGGATGTGAAGAGGTCTCTTTCACCGGTGAGAGCAGAATAAAATCAGCGCCAATTTTCAATGCTTGTTCAATGTCTTCGCGCGTATGCGTTGAAACGCCCAGCAGTTTATTTGTGGCGATAGGACGAGTTGAGTAATCGTAGATCAGATTCGAGGCCAGTTGTACGCCATCAGCGTTTGGCAATAAATTTAAGAGGTCTGGACGACCGTTTAACAACAATTTAGCGTGATGCTTACGCGCCAATGGGATCGCATTTTTTGCCAACTGTAGAAACACCTCTTCAGGAAGATTTTTGGCGCGTAACTGGCAAAGTCGAATGCCATTGTTTAACGCTTGATCAAGACGGATTAATGCGTCGTCTTGGTCTTTAAAATCACCGGAAATCATGTATTGGTCCGCCAGCTGCAACGCGGTAATAATGCCTCGGTTCGCTGCTGGAAACAGCTGGGCATCCAGTGTGTCAATGGTATGCCAGGCAATTTCTTGCCCTTCATTGCCAACCGGCTCTCCTTGAAAAGAGCCTGTGATATACACATTTAACCGAATCGCAAAGCCTGGATAGCGCCAAGGGATCGTGATCAACGGTTGCCAATCAGACGTTTCAATCGCCAACTCTTCAGCAAACTCGCGTTTAAGGGCCGTCTCAATGCCCTCACCTTTTTCGATCTTACCGCCTGGAAACTCCCATAGGCCGGCAAAAGATTGCGTTTTCTGCCGTAGACTTAAGCAAACCTTACCACCACGCTTTAACACACCGACGGCAATTTCTGTCACCTCTTCACTATAAGACATTTTGATTTTTCTCCTTTTAAAACGTTTGCGAAGCTTGTTAACTGGCGATGATTCTTAATACAATCGCCATAGCGGTTTCGGCGCTCTCATGCAAACTTACCAGGCCTGGTCATTTTACGGTAAAATGGCTTCTAAATTAATTACAGCGTTAACCACTGTACGAACCACAACGAGTTTTTTAGCACACCCAACACTCTTAATTATAAACGGTCAGCCAATATTATTAGCCCAGCGTTTAAGCTCAACAATTATAGGCTGATCTTATCGGCTTTTAATCACTGTGTTTTAGTCATCAACTTTTAAAAAACGGATTCACCCATGAGCCAATTTTGGAGCCAACTTGTTCACACACTCACCCCGTACGTTCCTGGGGAGCAACCGAAAGTAAACAACTTAATCAAGCTGAATACTAACGAGAATCCTTATCCACCCTCGCCTAAAGTGTTGCAAGCGATTAGGGATGAGACCGGCGAGAACTTAAGACTGTATCCGGATCCGAATGCCGACGTTTTAAAACAAACCATCGCCGACTATTATCAGGTTAACGCTACCCAAGTATTTGTAGGCAATAGCTCGGATGAAGTTTTGGCGCATGCGTTTCAAGCCTTTTTAAAACAAGATAAGCCATTGCTGTTTCCAGACATTACCTACAGCTTCTATCCGGTTTATTGTGGACTCTATCAAATTGAGTACCAAACCATTCCATTAACGGCCGAATTTGAAATTGATATCAACGACTATCCTGTCGACAGTGGACCGATTATTTTTCCGAACCCCAATGCGCCTACAGGACGTCTACTGTCATTAGACTCTATTGAAAAGCTACTACAAACTCACACCCAGAACCTAGTGCTAGTCGATGAAGCTTACATTGATTTTGGGGGGGAGACGGCCATCAGTTTAGTCAACCACTACCCTAATTTATTGGTCATACAAACCCTCTCAAAGTCTCGTGCATTAGCCGGCATGCGAGTGGGTCTTGCGATTGGTCAAGCGCCTTTGATAGACGCTTTAGAGCGTATTAAAAATAGCTTTAACTCTTACCCCTTGGACCGTTTAGCCATCTACGGCGCAAAAGCGGCGTTTGAAGATCAAGCCTATTTTGCAAAGATGTGTCAAAAAATAATCGCGACCCGCGAACGTTTAATCACCACTCTGCAAGCCCTTGGTTTTAAAGTAATTCCTTCTGCAGCCAACTTTGTCTTCACTACACATCCAGATTTTTCTGCAGAAAATTTGGCGCTCTCTTTACGGGAACACTCGATTATCGTGCGTTATTTTAACCAGCCACGCATCGACGACTACCTAAGAATCAGCATTGGCACCGATGCCGAAAACCAGGCGTTGTGTGAACTCTTAACACGCTTGACCACAGCGCCTAAATAAACATTCAAAAACCTTAAATATTAATGATAAAAAACCCCGTTGAACGCTTGTTCAACGGGGTTTTTTATTGATATATCAAAAGTCTTTTCCAAACGTATTTTATAAAATCCACTTGGATGACGTCATCTGAATTTAAATATGAAGCATCAACAGGCCGCTAAAACCGCTCTCTTATTAAACCCTGCAAAGCTGTTTAGTTACGATATTCAGCATTGATTTTAACGTAGTCGTAAGAAAAATCCGTCGTCCAAACAATCTCATTCACATTACCACGATTGAGTTGGATCAAAATGGTAATATCAGTCTCGCTCATCACGGCTTGTCCCGCTTCTTCTGTGTAATTTAAGGCTCTGCCACCGTCTTCAACAATGCAGACATCACCTAAATAGATTTTTAATATATTGACATCTAAGCGCTCAACGCCTGAACGGCCCACGGCCGCTAAAATACGTCCCCAGTTCGGATCAGATGCAAACAGAGCGGTTTTAACCAAAGGCGATAACGCCACTGCGTGTGCAACTTTTAAACACTCTTCACTGCTGAGACCGCCTTCAACCGCGACCGTAACAAATTTGGTCGCCCCCTCGCCATCCCGGACAATCATCTGCGCCAGTTCGGTCATGACCGCATTGATGGCACTTGAAAAATCTGCGTAGGCCTGAGAGGTCACATCGTCAATGATGGGCATAACCGCTGTTTGAGTCGCTGTCAAAGTGCAGGCGTCATTGGTTGAAGTATCGCCGTCCACCGTAATTCGGTTAAAGGAGAGGTTCACTGAATCCGTCAATGCTTGCTGTAAGCAGGCCTGGTCAATCTTAGCGTCGGTTGCCACAAATCCCAGCATCGTTGCCATATTGGGGTGAATCATGCCAGAGCCTTTAGAGATCCCTGTGATCATAACGCTGTGACCATCCACGATTACTTCACGGCTGACTGCTTTTGGCACTAAATCGGTGGTCATAATACCGGCACATGCGTCCTCCCAACCCGTTGCCGACAGAGTCGCTAGGGCCTCTGGAATGCCTTTTTGCAATTTTTCCATCGGTAAGTTTTGTCCAATCACACCGGTCGAAAAAGGCAATACTTGTTCAGGGAGACAACCTAATTCGGACGCGACCCATGCACAGGTTTGCCGCGCATCCAGCATACCTTGAGCCCCTGTACCGGCGTTGGCATTGCCACTGTTAATCAGCAAAGCGCGAGGCGAGTGCGCCTGTAAATGCTCTTTCGCTAAGGTAACCGGTGCTGCACAAAAAGCATTTAACGTAAAGCTGGCGGCCGTTAACGCTCCCTCAACCAACTCGATAATTACCAGGTCGGTATTGCCATTTTTTTTAATTTTTGCGGCACTGCTGCCCAAGTGAATACCGGCAACAGGGTGCAATACTGGAAATATAATGCTCATGATTTTTCCTTAATCTCGTGTCGTCAAGACACCTTAGAGGTTTAAAATATTGGGTTTCGTTATTTGTTTTTACAGTTTATCTTAAATCAATTTTTTAAAGCAAAAACCCACCTAAAGGTGGGTTTTTGAACATGAACAGTTTTGTTGCTAATCACTGAGATAATTTGAACTTAACTTTAACTTACTCAGATTAACTTACCGCAACACTGTTTATATTTTTTACCCGAGCCACAAGGACAAGGGTCATTCCGACCCACTTTAGGCGCTTCCCGTTTAAAGGTGCCCTCAGTGTTGTCATTATCCTTGTTTTCAGTCGCCGTATCCACATTCTCTGCCTGCATTGCCTCAGAAATACTGGCGGCGGCTGGGTGAGACGCGTCTAAATGCTGTGGGCGATTGGCAGCGTTCTGCTCATCGTACTCTTCAACATCCCGTGCGCCTTCAATCTGAACGAGCGACAGCACTTTAACCGTTTCAAACGTCACCTCATTCAAGAAGCTTGTGAACATCTCTCTGGATTCTCGGCGATACTCCTGGAAAGGATCTTTTTGTGCATAGCCACGTAGATGAATGCCTTTGCGCAGATAATCCATCTCGGAAAGGTGTTCGCGCCACTGTTTATCTATGGTACGCAACAACACTTCTTTTTCAAAATGGTGACGTGTCTTTGGATCCACCACCGCCATTTTCGTTTTATAAATGGCTTCCAGTTCATCTAATAACTTAACCACTAAAGTTTCTTCGTAAAGATCCTTATCAGCGTCTAGCCATGCTTGAATGTCGAACTCTGCACCCAACTCTTCCTGGATCGCACGTTCCAATCCTGGGATGTCCCACTGCTCATCCAAGGAGCCTTTTGGCACGTACCTTGAGACTAACTGCTCGACCACTTGCTCACGCAAATCGTCCAACACTTCGGTCACATCTTCAGACTCCATGAGCTCATTGCGTTGCGAATAGACAACTTTACGCTGCTCATTGGAAATATCATCAAACTTCAAGAGGTTGGCACGTTCATCTTGGTGTAAACGTTCAACTTGTTTTTGGGCACGTTGAATTGATTTACTCACCATCGTGTGCTCAATGGCTTCATCTGAGCTCATCCCTAAACGCTTCATCATCGACTTTACTTTATCGGACGCAAAACGACGCATTAAATCATCGTCTAAAGAGAGATAGAAGCGCGTAACCCCTTCGTCCCCTTGACGCCCAGAGCGTCCGCGCAATTGGTTGTCAATACGGCGAGACTCATGACGCTCTGAACCAATCACCATTAAACCACCATAACCGAGCACCGCATCGTGACGCGCTTGCCAAGCAGCGGTCACTTCGGTTTTTTCTTCTGCGCTTAACTCGCCGGTTGCGCTGGCTTCCGCCAGTGCCTCAAGCTCCATTTCAAGGTTACCGCCTAGAACAATATCCGTTCCACGTCCTGCCATATTGGTGGCAATGGTGACCGCACCCGGCTGGCCTGCATTGGCGACAATATAGGCTTCGTTCTCGTGATGTTTGGCGTTTAAAACACTGTGCTTGATCTCTGCGGTAGTCAATAGTCGTGAAAGAAGCTCAGACATCTCAATCGAGGCCGTCCCAACTAAAATAGGTTGTTGAGTGGCAGTAACCGTGCGGATATCATTCACAATTGCTGCAAACTTACCCTCCATATCCAAATAAACCAGGTCTGCTAAATCCTGTCTTTTCGGGGTTTTATTCGGAGGAATAACGACCACTTCAAGGTTATAGGTCGATAGGAACTCTCCTGCTTCCGTGTCCGCTGTCCCGGTCATACCACCCAGTTTTTTGTATTGTCTAAAGTAGTTCTGAAAAGTAATCGACGCAAATGTTTGACTCTCTTGTTGAATCGTCACATCTTCTTTTGCCTCAATCGCCTGATGCAACCCTTCGCTCCATCGACGACCGGACATTTTTCGCCCCGTGAACTCATCGATAATCACGACTTCATTATCTTCAACAATATAATCGCGATTCTTTTCGAAAAGAAGGTTCGCTCTAAGTGCGGCATTGACATGAATCATCAGTCCAATATTGACCGCGTCGTACAAGCTCTCATCCGCCTCTAGAATGCCTTCTTCAACCAGCAACTCTTCGACTCTCGCATGTCCTTGGTCGGTTAAGTAAACTTGTTTTGATTTCGCGTCAATAGTGAAGTCACCGCTGGAATCCTTGGTCTCTTCATCCTCACTGCCTTGCTTTAAATGTTTAATGAGAGGGTTTATTCTTCGGTAAAGCTCAGCTTTATCTTCCGCCGGTCCTGAGATAATCAACGGTGTACGCGCTTCATCAATCAGAATCGAGGCAACCTCATCAATAACGGCAAAATTTTGACCGCGCATCACTTTCTCAGTTGAAAAAATGGCCATATTGTCACGTAAATAGTCAAATCCAAATTCGTTGTTGGTGCCGTAGGTCACGTCCATGGAGTAAGCCAACTGTTTCTCTTGCTGAGTTTGACCGCTTAGCACAACACCGGTTGATAAGCCTAAAAACTCGAATATTTGCCCCATCCACTCTGAGTCACGCTTGGCAAGGTAATCATTCACAGTAATAACGTGGACACCTTCACCCGTCAAAGCGTTTAGGTAAACTGGAAGAGTAGCGACCAAAGTTTTACCTTCCCCTGTACGCATCTCGGCGATTCGGCCTTCATGTAATGCCATTCCACCCATCATCTGCACGTCGTAATGGCGCATGCCAAACACACGTTTGCCCGCTTCACGCACCACAGCAAACGCCTCGGGCAAAAGTTCATCGAGTGTGCGGCCCGCAGCCAGTGCAGCTTTGAACTCGACTGTTTTTTGCTGCAAGGCCTCATCGGGCAACTCGGCAAAACCTGTTTCATATTCATTGATTGTTTGAGCTGTTTTGCGGTATTGCTTTAGCATACGCTCGTTGCGACTACCAAAGATTTTCTGAAAGATTGTTAAGGCCATTAAGAGTACTTCCGGTTAAATTTTTAAAACTGTCTGGTAAGAGAGGTTTGAATGCCGATTAAGCGTGATAACCAGCCGAACACGATTCAATTCTCGTCGATGCACTATCCTCGTCAATAATGCGGTAAAATATGCGAACATTCTAACACATCTCATAGTGACAACATCATGAAACCTCTCTTAAAACAAGCCAGCGGCGCCCTAAATAACTTGCTGCAAGATGCACAGCTTTTTCAGGCACTGCTTGACGTGGCGCAAGACGGTTTGCCGCAGGATTTGAAGGCCCATTTAATTGGTGTCAGCTTTGATCAACAGACGTTACTTTTACAGTTGGACGAGAGTATCTGGGCTACACAACTACGATTTTATGAACCCAATTTACTGGGCATATTTCAAGAGCACTTCCCACATCTTGAGCTAAACCGGGTTAAAGTCACTGTTTTACCTCAACCTAAAGAAATTCGTAAGGTTCGCGAAATTGTCAGCTACCCCTCTACTGAAGACGCACTGCAAATGCAAGAGATCGGCAAAGAAACGCGTTCGGAAGGTTTGAGCAGCGCTCTAAAAAAACTCAGTTTGCGTGCACAAAAAAGCCCCTAAAAAGGGGCTTTAAAATCTTATTTGCGTGCACCTGTATTCTCCGGCAACGCCCTTTAACTTAACAGTATTTTATAACATTATTTTATAACAGCACTTTACTGCTGCCATATTTTACCGGCTGCCCGCCGTCGGCTTTAAAGGTCACTAACTCAAACGCATCGGGTTTCGCTTGTAACGCTCTTAGAAGTTGATTGTTTAAAGCGTGCCCAGACTTGTGCGCTGTAAACTCACCTACGATTGGGTGGCCCAGCATATAGAGATCCCCCACCGCATCCAAAATTTTATGGCGGACAAATTCATCTTTATCGCGCAAACCTTCTATATTCATCACCCCGTCATCGTCCAGACCAATGGCATTTTTAAGACTTGCGCCTAACCCTAAATTTTTGGCACGCAAGGTCTCCATATCTTTCATAAAACCAAAGGTACGCGCGCGACTTACTTCTTTAAAATAGGAGGTCGATGAAAACTCTAGGGTCATTTTTTCTGCCGTTGAGTGAAAGGCTGGGTGTTCAAACGCGATTGAGAAATTGAGTCTATAACCTTCGTAAGGTAAAAACTCGGCAAAGCCACCTTTCTCATTTTCAACTCGTACGGGTTTTAGGATGCGCACAAATGCTTTGGGCTGATCTTGGATTTTAAGACCGGCTGACTGCAACAAAAAGATGAAGTGTGACGAGCTGCCATCCATAATAGGCACTTCATCGGAAGTAATATCAATGTAGAGGTTATCAATCCCGACCCCAGCAATGGCTGACATTAAATGCTCTATGGTGGCGATTTTAACTCTTTTGCCATCCTGCTCCTTGACAATAGTCGTGCACAGGGTCGTTTCGCCAACAATTTCTGGTGAGACTTTAAATTCGACCACCGGATCAAAGTCGATTCGTCGAAACACAATACCGGTGTTGACCGGCGCAGGACGCAAGGTCATTACTGACTCATGGCCAGTATGGAGGCCAATGCCTTTCGCTTTGATTGAGTTTGCTACGGTTCTTTGGTTCAATGGAGGCTCATCTTTTCTTATTACCCATTTTTAAATCCTCATCGATGTTCACTACACCTTGCCACACAGAACATGGGCTACATGGGCTTGTGCAAGCTTATCATTGAGGATTATCGCTGGATTTTATCGTTAAAAATTTATCACTAAAAATACAAGTCGTGCATTTTAGCACAGGTTTTTAAACTGTTCTCTTTTAGTCACATGAATTAGGATTATTGACTTTTGACACTGTTGAATACCCAAAACGTTTAAAAACTGGACTTAAACCAAGCCTTCATTCTCGAAAAAATTTGGCCAACATCAATGGGTTCGCGTTTTTCTGGTACGGACAAAGCCGCCTCTCCAATATGCTCTTTCGCATACATTAGCAGGCCTACTGTCGTTGCAAACGCTGGACTGTTTACCTCTTCGGCCAATCCTTTAACACCTTGCGGATAACCGAGTCTGACCGGCATATGGAACACCTCTTCGGCCAGTTCGACTGCGCCTTCAACTAAAGAGCTGCCTCCTGTTAAGACAATGCCTGCAGCCAAAATATCTTCAAAACCTGCTCGACGTAACTCCGCTTGAATCAATTGAAACAGCTCTTCATAACGTGGCTCAATCACTTCAACTAGCGTACGACGCGAGAGGCAACGCGCTGGTCGATCTCCAACACTCGGCACCTCAATCTCTTCATCTTTACTGATCAACTGGGGCAGCGCACAGGCGTATTTCTTTTTAATCTCTTCGGCGGCCTGAGTCGGAGTGCGTAAAGCGACGGCAATGTCATTAGTCACCTGATCACCGGCAACTGAGATGACGGCAGTATGACTGATCGCACCATTATGGAAGACTGCAATATCAGACGTACCTCCTCCGATATCAACCAAGCAGACACCCAGCTCTTTCTCATCTTCTGACAAAACCGCTTCGCTGGAGGCAAGTTGTTCTAAGATAATATCCGCTACGCCTAATCCACAACGTTCAACGCATTTAATAATATTTTGCGCGGCGCTGACCGAACCAGTCACCATGTGAACTTTAGCTTCTAAACGAACGCCTGACATTCCAATGGGCTCGCGAATTCCGCCTTGGTTGTCGATGATATATTCTTGTGACAGTATGTGTAAAATTCGTTCATCACCTGGAATGGCGATAGTTTGCGCTGCATCGATGACTCTTTCAATGTCTTCCGCCTGAACATCTTGATTACGTATGGCCACCATGCCGTTTGAGTTAAAACTTTTAATATGACTGCCAGCGATACCAATGTAAACCGACTCCACTCGGTAACCTGACATTCTTTCAGCTTCGTCAATAGCACGCTGAATGGAGTCAACTGTGGCGTCAATATTGACCACGACCCCTTTTTTCAATCCATGTGAAGGGTGCGTCCCCATGCCCACGACTTCAATTTCGCCATTTGAATTTATTTTTCCAATAATCGCGGCAATTTTTGAGGTTCCGATGTCCAGTCCGACGACCGTGTTTGAAGCTTGCTGTTTACGCGCCATACTCTGCTTTACCTTTTTCATAACCCTACGCCGTCCACAGTAAAAATAACTGGGATAATTGACCTGTTTTTCCAATAAGTTTTTGCCCAAACATCGGCTAAGGCTCCCCTACAATAAACCCATTACTATAACGCAAATCATAGAGTTGTGGTGACTTTCTTAAAGTCGTTGAGAGCTTTGAATAGGCTCGTATAAACTGTGTTAATTTTGCATCACTCCCACTCTTATCAAGGACAATCGTTGAGCCATCGACTAAGCTCAGAGTCAAAACGCCGTTTAATGTGAGACTCAAAGCCGAGATTCTAAACTCTAGCGGTTTTAAGGCGGTTTGAAATTTGGCGAGACGAACCAGCATGCTTGTCGATTCAGCTAAGGGTCCCTCTAGCACAACAAGGTGATTAAATTCAGCCAGTTCTTTAGGGTAAAAGACAGCACCAGCCTGATTGACCAGGCCTGTCTCAGCCCAACGCGCGACAGGCTTTTGTTCTTGAACTGTCACATATAAATGATCTGGCCAGCTACGTTTTACCTGAGCACTGCTTATCCAGTCCAATCGTACCAGTTCTGACTGTATCGCCTCAAGCTCAACTTCCCAGAAAGAGCGCCCTAAATAAGGGGTCAGTATCGCATCGATCTCTGCAGGCTTTACGTATTGAACCTCTGAAAGAATCTCATACTGTTTAATAGGACGAAACAAGGGAGAGTCTTCTTGAACCAGGAGCCAGGTAAGCCCTGCCAAAGCCGCTAGTACGCTGATCAGCAAAGCGATGCCGAGTAAGCGTCGTCTCATTTGGCGGTCTGTAAAATTTCAACGACCAGCTGCTCAAATGTGAGACCCGCTACTTTTGCTGCCATCGGCACCAAACTGTGGTCCGTCATTCCCGGCACCGTGTTGAGTTCAATTAACCAAGGCTGACCCGCTTCGTCTAACATTAAATCAACTCGCCCCCACCCTTTCGCGCCAACAATATGAAATGCTTGCAACACCAGCGACTCAATTTTCTGTCGAGTGACAGAATCTAATTCACAGGGGCAGATGTACTGTGTCTCGTTTGATTGATATTTTGCTGCAAAATCATAAAAATCGTGCGTTGTTTCTAACTCGATCAAGGGTAAGGTTTTATTACTCAGAACTCCAACGGTGTATTCACGTCCGGTGATCCACTGCTCAATTAATATTTCAGAATCATACTGTTGTGCGAAAGCGACGGCCTCCACCAACTCCGTTTTATTGATGACTTTACGCATCCCAATGCTTGAGCCTTCGTGCGACGGTTTAACAATTACTGGAAAAGAGATGGAAAAACTCTCAATATCCAAAGGCTCGCGTTCAGAAACCCAGACAAACTTAGGGGTCGGCAAGCCTGCGCCTAACCACATCCACTTAGTTCGCAGCTTATCCATCGCCACCGCAGACGCCGCCATGCCACTGCCGGTGTAAGGCACTCCTAGATCTTCAAGAATAGCCTGCACCACGCCATCCTCACCCCAGCGTCCGTGCAGCGCAATGAACGCTCGGTCGTAGTGCTGAGCAACCGCCTGAATGTCTTCGAGACTTTTCACATCCAGTCCCGTGGCATCAATGCCTTGTGACTGCAACGCCACCGTCACCGCCTGGCCACTTTTTAAAGAGACTTCACGCTCTGCAGACTTGCCGCCCATTAGGACAGCAACCTTACCCAAATTCATCACTTTATACCTTTTGTTAATCTGTTTTAAAATGTGCATTCTTGAAGACCGTGTCATGCGCGCGTCAACCAACTATCAACCCGTCGTAGTCACATCGTGGTACCGTCGCAAGCGCCTTAATGCACACTCACTGAAAACCCTACAGGCCTGGTCACTTCGCGATTCAAATCATTCGAATCAACTTTATCCAAACACGTATTAGTCTTTACTGGTATGCAACTGCCATTGTTTGGCGACTTGACCAATATCACCCGCGCCCATTACCAACACCACATCGTCTTCCCGCAAAATATCTTTACAGATAACGTCCAACTGTTCAAAATTTTCCGAAAAAATACCTTGAGCACCCCGCAAGCGCATGGCTTGCAGCAGTACTTTGGAATCAAACATCGGCAAAGGCGTTTCGCCAGCAGCGTAGACTTCAGTCAACACGACTAAGTCCGGCGTTAACAAGACTTGAACAAACTCATCAAACAAGTCTCGAGTACGTGAATAGCGATGTGGCTGGAACACTAACACCAATCGTTTATCGGGGAAAGCGGCTTTTGCGGTCTCAAGTGTGGCCATCAACTCGGTAGGATGATGCCCATAGTCGTCCACCAGGGTCACTTTTTTCTCACCAATTAGTCGATTTGCATAGACTTCAAAGCGGCGCCCAACGCCGCCAAACTCTAACAAGGCTTGTTGAATAGCGGCCACAGAAACATCCAACTCTAATGACACTGAAATAGCGGCCAATGCATTTAGGACATTATGTCTGCCTGGCGTATTTAGGACAACATCAAAACTTTGCTCATGCCCCACCTGTACTTTAAAGCGCATGGTTAAGCCCGTTGCTTGAACATCGACCGCTCGGATATCAGCTTGTTCTGAAAAGCCATAGGTGCGAACTTTACGACTGAGCCTAGGCAACATTCCCTGAATGTTTTTATCATCTACGCAGACAATAACCAAACCATAAAAAGGTAGACGGTGTACAAACTGCACAAACGTATTTTCTAGATTCTGATAATCACCTTGATAGGTGTCCATGTGGTCTTCGTTGATATTAGTAATGACTGACAACATGGGTGAAAGGTGCAAGAATGACGCATCCGACTCATCGGCTTCCGCGACCAAATAATGACTGGAACCTAAGCGCGCATTACTGCCGATTTGATTCAATTTACCGCCAATAACAAAGGTTGGATCAATCCCGCCCTGCGTTAAAATCGACGCGGTTAAACTGGTAGTGGTCGTTTTACCATGCGTGCCAGCAATGGCGATTCCAAATCGCATGCGCATTAACTCGGCCAACATTTCTGCTCGCGGAATGACCGGCACACGAGCTTCTCTTGCCCAATTTACCTCGGGATTGTCGGCTGAAATTGCCGTCGAGACCACGACAACATCGGTTTTTTTAACGTGGTTAGCTTCATGCCCTAGCTGAATTAAAGCCCCCAACGATTCCAGCCTTACTACGGTTGGGTTGTACTTTATATCAGAGCCACTGACGGTGTAACCTAGATTTAAGCACACTTCGGCTATCCCAGCCATGCCGACACCGCCAATGCCTACAAAATGGATCTGTCTTACCTGTTCTTTCACTCTTTAACCTTTGTGTAACTCTTCACGCACAGCGCTTTTGACAGCCCGCGCTCTGAATTTTTTTTAATGGTTTATATGATACCTCTCTTTATTCTTTACAGCTTAGGTTTATTGCTTTATATCATAGACATTTGCTTGATTTTTTTTAGAAAAAACAGCCTTCTTAAATCTAAAACGTTTCTACGTCCGTCGATTTAAAACTGGAATAGCGTTATATTTAAGACACTTTTTGGATATTTAACAGACCTAGTTGAAGAGTGCGTTAAAGGGACGTGTGATCACTTCCAGTCCATCGATTGAACTTAGAGGAACTTGCTCCAACTTAGCATATAGCCACTGAATATTGGTTTAAACTGAGCTTAGATCGAATTTAACGGGCGTTTAGATAGCGTTTTTTAGCCATAAAAAAACCGACCAGGCCTGGTCGGTTTGAAGAGTTCTTGAATTTAGCAGGGTTCGTCGTTTCGAACTTTCAATTCCGATCAATCGCTGTTCGGTTAACGCAGCATCTCAATCGCATCTTTAAGGGAAGTCACCAAACGGTCGATGTCTTCCTTGTTATTATAGACCCCGAAGGAGGCTCGCACCGTGGCGGGTACGTCGTAAAACTGCATCACTGGCATAGCGCAATGGTGACTGGCTCTTACTGCAATTCCGTCCTGGTCAATTAAGGTAGCCAAGTCGTGCGGGTGAACGCCGTCAATCACAAAAGAGACCACACCTCCTTTATGTCGGGCTTCACCAATCACTTGTAAACCCTCAACCTGTTTAAGCTGCTTAGTCGCATAAGCCAACAATGCAGCTTCATGCGCTGCAATTTGCTCTAAACCGACCGACTGCAGAAACTGAATCGCGGCAGCCAAACCAATCGCGCCTGAAATATGTGGCGTTCCCGCTTCAAACTTATAGGGCAATACATTGTATTCAGTTTTTTCAAAGGTGACCGAATAGATCATATCGCCACCGCCCTGATAAGGCGGCATTGCTTCCAATAGTGCTTCTTTCGCGTATAACACCCCCACACCAGTGGGGCCATACATTTTATGCGCTGAGAAGGCATAAAAATCGCAATCAATATCTTTTACATCCACACGCATGTGCGGAGTGGCTTGTGCACCATCAACTAACACTTTAGCGCCGACTGAGTGTGCAATCTTTGTCATCTCTTTGACTGGATTGATCGTTCCTAAAGCATTCGACATGTGCGTAATAGCAAGTAGCTTAGTTTTCTCTGAAACCATGCTCTTTAGATCTTCTAAACAGATTTCGCCCGCTTGGTTGATTTTTAAAACACGCAGCGTAATACCAATTTGGTCGCGTAACAATTGCCAAGGCACGATATTGGAATGATGCTCCATCTGAGTCACGATAATCTCGTCACCGGCTTGCATATTGCTGCGCGCCCAGCTGTAAGCAACTAGATTGATCGCTTCGGTAGTGCCTCGCACAAAGACAATCTCGCGTATCGAAGCGGCATTTAAAAATTGGCGAACTGTTTCGCGTGCGCCTTCATAGAGTTCAGTAGCGCGTTCACTCAGTCCATAGACTCCACGATGAACGTTGGCATTTTGCTCGCGATAATAGGTGTCCATCGCCTCGATGACTGACAGTGGTTTTTGCGAGGTCGCGCCACTATCTAAGTAAACAAGAGGTTGACCGTTTTCACAGAGCTGTAAAATAGGAAACTGCGCACGAATTTTTTCAAAATCAATTGGTTGTGACAAGCCTTCTATTTTACTCGTTCGCTTCAAGCTCTCTTGAGACATTACAGCGCATCCTTCGCATTCAACTGTTGCATCAACGCAGTCGCAACCCACTGTCGAATCGCTGGGTTCGAAATGTCTTCAGTCGGTTCAATTAAGAACGCCTGGGTAATCATTTCGACCGCTTGCTGACGAGGGATACCGCGTGCTTGCAGATAAAAAATTTGTTCTTCA
>CAZVPH010000005.1:0-2249 GCA_964628125.1 uncultured Thiosulfatimonas sp.
TAAAATTTAAAACCTTTTAAGAAGCCGTCTTTTAGTTTTTCTTCGACCTTTTTCTTGGTCTCTTCAATCACTTCTTCTTTTTTCTTTTCAAACTCTGCGGTGGCTTTTTGCTCGAGTAAAGAGCTTAAATCCAGTGTCACGCCCGGACTGGTCAAGTCGCCTTTAAGTCTGACGGGAATGGTTAAGCCGTTTAGTTCTTTCAAATCCTCACCACCCTGACCTTTGTCTGTGGCAACGATTTTTGTATTGACCAAGTAGTTTAAAGACTCTTTAGGCAGGTCGACAAAACCAGAACCGGTAATGCGCATGAATGGCGCTTGCGCCGATAACTGTGTCGTGGTGACCACGCCTTGCTTGATATTAGCGTGTAGAATCAGTGAGCTAAAATCGGTTTTCAGTTCGCTGTCCGCGGCTTTGGCGCTGCCACCGCCTAATTTACCTTTCGCGTCACGAATCGATTGGGCCAAGTTAAAACCCTTGATTGCCCCATCGTCTAAATTAGCGGCGACGGTACCGTTTAGGTTCTGCGTAAATTGCGAGACACGATGGCCCGCCGTGGTGATGTTGGCATTGACAGCGCCGGTACCACTCAGCTGATCCTTCCCCGTAAACGCCATAAGAACATCGCCAACTGGTACGTTTTTCGCGTCAGTTTTAAAGCTGTAGCTCGGTGTTTTGCCACTGACATCAAGCCCCGCTTGCGCGTGAACAGTGGTTTTAAAAATATCCGCCCGAATAGGATTGGCGTTAATCTTACCTTTAGCGCCTACAACCGTTAAGAGAATGTTTTTGGGCTGTAGATTGTCAAAAATTACATCTCCCGCCTTAAAGGTGCCGTTAATAGTTAACTTACGCAGCAACTCCGTGGGCAGAGTAATGTCGGTTTCAGGTGCATTTGATTTGGCCTCTGGTTTTGGGGCTTCTTTTTTGGGCGGTAAATAACGATTTAAATCAATTTTTGTTAAGGCCAAGTCGTAGCGAATATTGGGTGCATCAAACTGGCGAACTGACGCGCTTCCAGTTAAGACGCTTTCATCTACCGTCACTTTCAGATTTTTAACGCTGACCGCTTCTGTTTTAGCATTGAAGTTCAGACCAAGCGAGGCGGCAAACTGGGTTAAGGTTTTATCATCCGCCATCTCTGGCAACTCTATTTTTAGTTGCGTTAGAGCGCACGTAAGTTGGTTTGGGCAATGTCCAGCTTAGCGTCCACTAATGCATCCGAAGTGATTTGCGTAGCGTTCACTAAACCGTTGGCGTTTACTCCCAACGCCGTCAGAGACAGCGTATCCAAACGCGCCGTGTCGGCGGTTAAATCAATGCTTGGCACGGTCGAGAGAGTGATCTGTGCCTTTCCACCGGGCAGAGTGTCACCGGTTAGATCGGTGTTGACCGCTAGGGTTTTTGCGTTGAATTGCTTTGTGCTTAGATCGCCACTGAACTCGGTGACGGTTAAGTCCCCTTGAATGGTTTGCATCGGAAACGCTTTGCCACCGATAACATCATAGGACAAGGTTAGGCTGGGCAAAGAGAGTTGGTTTTTCTCCATCGCTAAATCAAGCGTTGGGATATTGAGCTCGGCAGTGGCTTTTTCAACCGGAATACCGGCACCAAACGCAGTGGTTTTAAGCGCCAGGTTTCGCACCGCATAGCGACCATCTTTTTCCAGCTTGGCTTCAATTGTGAGTTTTACTTGAGCGGTAAGATCGGGCTTATCGACTTTAGTTTCCGCCACTAATGTCACATCAAAGAACTCGCCAAAAGTGATTTCACCGGTAGACAGTTCCGACAGTTTTAGATCAACCGTCTGCTTGGCTTGCTGATCATTCCAATGAATCTGCCCCTGTTTAATGTCAATTCCACCAAAATTAAGGCTGGCCAACCGATCGACTGGGTTGACGGTCTCTACGGGTTTTTCTTTGACATCGCTTTCTACCTCGGTGGTTTTCTTGATTAAATCATCCCAGTTACTGACGCCTTCGGCGTTTTTTTCCAGGGTCAAGTTAAGTCCGTGGAGGGTCAGGGTATCAATTTCTAACTTTTGACTGAACAGTGGCAATAGGGCTGCGCCTACCTGAACCTTATCGACTTTTAAAAAATCTTTATCACTGAAGCCTTTGGCATTGCTTAGAGTGGTTTTTTCTAAGTTTAAGCCAAGCTTTGGAAAGAATGAGAGGCTAATATTGTCAATCTGTAAATCGCGTCCGGTCTCTTTCTTAACCAGTTCGGTGATGTCATCGCGGTAGTCG
>CAZVPH010000005.1:2259-15503 GCA_964628125.1 uncultured Thiosulfatimonas sp.
ACGGCGACGATAATAATGCCAATCGCAAGCACGACCAAACCGACGAATCCGGCGATTATTTTTAAAAATAAAGATAAAAATTTCATATATATGTTCTCCAACACGTTTTTGTTGAGTACTTGGTGGATATTGATGAGTATTGATGGGTATTCAAAGAATAATAACAGATGGCAGTTTGGATTCAATGGGTTTAAGGGCAGAGCGGCCGATAACGGATCTTCAAGTAACGCTTTGCAGAAGAGTGACTGGCGCTTAAGTAAGAGGATTTCTGGAAATTAACTAGGGGATAAAAAAGTGTCTGTTTAAATGTCTGTTTAAATGTCTGTTTAAAAGGAAGGGGGGGGGGAAGGATGACCGCCAGTGAGTTCATTAGCTCACTGGCGGTTTAAAAACGGAGGTGGCTGTTTATTTTTTGAGCCAACGACCGTTCAGCTGGATATAGTGTCCTGCTTGGGTTTTTTCGATGGCTTTTTTACCCGCTAAAGTTTCAATTTCGGCCAGATCAATTTTATTGGTATTGGCCATAGATTGATATTGAGACTTGCGGGCGGTGTTGATCAGTTGAACTAACTGAGCGGCATCGTTTTGATTTTGAACGACGCCGAGATAGCCGTTGGGCTGTTCGCCAACAAGGCCTTGGCTTTTATAAGTGCCCAGCTGTCCCATTGCCTGTTGCAATGTCATGGCGTAAGCGCTCACGGAGAGCGCAAACATCAGAATAAACAATAAAGGCTGCAGAGTTTTTTTGAGGGTCATGGTTTTCATCCTTTAAGAGTGGGGTTAGAACAAACCGCTGGATTCGCTGAACATATCGTCCAGCTGTTTATCGACTTTAATTAAAATTTCGTGCTGAATTTTAACGTTAAGGTTGATATTGATGGGTTCATTCGGTAGAGCGACTTGAACGGAGGGTGTACAGGCCGATATGGCACTGACCAGGCCTGCTAAAAGCACCGCCTTACTAAGGGTTTTTGATAAAACCATCTTGCAATCTCCTATGGTTGAGTGCTTGTTTACTGTGTTTTAAGGGGGGTCGGTTTGTCTTTAAGTCTGTCCAAAGTATTTCATGGTTGCTTTGGTGTTACGTTTATTATTGCTAATAAAATTCATTTTACCACTGACTTGGCATTATGTGAGCGATACCTGTCGTTGCCTTGGGGTGTCGAGCTATTTAGAAGGTTTAGCTTGTTGTTGGAATCGCTCTTGAACCCGTCTTTTAATGGTTTCGCTGACCTGGTTGCTGATCTGCATACTGGTGATTAACGAAGGTAAATCCTCTTCAAAATTTATGTTTAGGTTTACAGCGCGACCCTTCTCTAAATTTGGATTTTGGCCTTTCAACGTCAAACCGAGTATCAGTTTTTTATCTGCGCCAACGCTGACTCGGCTTTCTAAAACCGTGTAATGAAAATCGTCCAGCACATCCAGTACCAGCTGCATTCCCTGGTTGGTTTTACCCAGAGCAGATTTGTTAGCCGGCTGGTACTGTAATAATCCGCCGGTGCTCTGCGACGAGAGCAAGCCTTGGTGAAGTAAAAAACTTGGTGGCGTTACACTTAAATCCACATCCAGTGGCAGCGTGCCGTCCATTAGGCCACGCCCTTTTAAATCACTGGTGGGATGCTGTATTAACAACTCTTCAATCTCGACACTGCTTAGGTTGATTTGGGTTTTAAAAGGGCTAGATAGGTCGAAGGTTTGTGGATCTAACCAGGCCTGGCCATTAAAAATTCCAGCGCTTAAGGTGTCGATCTTTAAAACGCCTCTAAGAGGGTCGCTTAAAGTTCCCTGATAGTCCGCAATCATCTTTACAGGGCCTGCGATGACGCCATGGTTGACGCGTGTCATCTCAAGGTTGGGTAAGGCAAATGTAAACTGACTCCTGTCTAATGTAAGCACACTTGAAGTACTGATTTGGCTGAACGCCGTTTCTCTAAAGAGTCCGCTGACCTGTTTTAACTCCGAGTTTACAGTGGCGGATATCGCCATCAAAGGCTCTTTTAACTGCAGAGTGTTAAGCGTTAAATGGCCTTGTAACGCCATCTGGCCACTGGCCAACGTCAGTTTCTCTGGCCAAAGAGGAAAGGAGTTTTTTAATGGATTTCCGCCTAAGAAGAACAGCGGCTCTAATGAAGCGTCCACCGTCAAAACCTTGTTTTTCCAGCGGCTTTTATGGTGTAAGACCAGATCAGAGGCGTTGCCAAGGCGCCCTGAAAATCGCAAGTCGTTCGTTCCTCCTGAAAAACTGCCGCTTGCACTCCAGGCCTGAGGCAAAAGTTGTGCGTGTTCTAAGCGGTCGCTGGTGAGGTGATAATCGGCTTTTATTTTTAAAGAGCCTGTTTTTGAATTGGTTGTAGATTGACCTTGAGCCGCCGGCTGTGGATGGCTGACCTGTAGATCATTTAAGCGAATCTGCAGGTTCTTGGCTTGTAATGACGGGCTGTTTAATTGACTGTTAATCGTCAACTGCTTGCTGGAGAGTGACCAATTAACCGGTGTCTTGTGAGTCGCCGAGTCTAAATCAACAGGCTGAAACAGTCCAAGCAGATTAAGTTTAAGCGCGGTGCCTCGCACATTGAGCTGCTTGAGCTCGGCAATGAGCGTGGATGACGCTTGGTCAGTGACGTTCAAATCCCCCTTAAGGAGCGCAGAGGTTGATTGTACAGAGAGTGTTTGGTTTTGAAAATGAGCGTGAAAAGGGATCTCTGCTATCAGGTTTTTAAGCCGTATATTCGGTTGGCCTTGAGCCATTTTCAGCGAGGCATTTGGTTGCTGAAAGCTGAGTTTCGCTTCTTGCAGAGCAAGAGTGAACATCTCCTTAGAAGACGTTTTAGCTAAGTCGTCTGCCAACGAGACCACGCCCTGGCCGGTTAGCTGAAATTGTGTGCCTGTCGCTGAAGGTGTTATCGATTGTAAGGTTAAATCGAATGGGATCTCAGAGGGGTCGTCTAATGTTTGCGCTTTATTTTGTTCGTTTTGCTTGGATGAACGAGCTTGATTGAACTCACTGTTGATGACAAACGCGATCTCTGGGAGTTCAATGCCATCGACTACATTTAATTGGTTAAGTTTTTCAGTGAGTGAATGTTTTGAAAGCGCGCCGTCTGCCTGCAGTTGATAGCTCTGCACGGTGCCTTGTTGCAGGTCAAACGTGGCATGAAGCTGGCCTTGAAGCAAGCCTAAGGCGGGCAACGGTGTTGGATTAGGTAGGGCGATGGTTACCTTTAGATCTGTTGAGAGTTGTGTTAAAGACTGTTTACGTAAGGCTTCAGGCAATACATCAACCATGTTTTCTGCGAGCTCAATAATTTGATTGCTCTCATTGGGGGCTGTTTTAAAGGGCGCCTGCGCAAATGCTTGAATGAGCACCTCCAGCGAGCTTAAGGGCATACGGTTGCTGGCCTCAAGATTAACAGGGGTAAGGGCTTGCTGTTCTAATTGCATTAAAGCAGATTCGGACAGGCGGTAACCACTCCAAGATTCTAGCGTTTGAAACCAAACAGGGTTTGGCGCCATACCCGTCAACGTCAATTGAGTCGCCAGATGATCGTCTGGCGTGATGCTGTTAGTGAGACTGAATTTTAGTTGGTTCTGAATGGATTGGTTTTCGATCGAGACCTCTGCTTTTAAAATAGGCAGGCTGTTAGGCGTGGTTGAGAGGTGTAAAGAAAACAGCAGTGGACTCTCATCCACCGCGTCTGGGTTACTTAAATCTGGATTGCTTAAAATCCCAGAGACAGTCAACTGACCAGGCCTGGTCAATTGGTCTTTTGGATCTTGCTGTGTGGTTTTATCAAGAGTATCTGGAGAAGAAGCGATCAAGGTGGCGTTTGATGCATCACTCAAGTCGGCACTCAATCCGCCAGTGTCTAAAGAAGTGCTGAGTTGGCCTGTTAGAGTGCACAGACCGGAGGTGCACTCACGGCTCAGTAAAAAACGGTCGATTTCAATGGTTTTCGGCATCCAAACGAGCCAAGGTAAGTGCGGGTTTTCAAACAGAAAAGTTTGCCAGGCTCGGAGTGTTGAAGGCAGGGTAAAGCCTAAGAGAGCTTCTTTAAAAGAGTTGTCAGAGCTTGCTTGAGGATGGGGTGCACTTTGTTCGGGCAGATAAAGGTGCATCTGTTGAATATGCAGTGCTGAGATTTCGAAGGAGTTGTTCAGCAATCCTTTAAGATCTGACCAGAGAAGCTGAACGCCCTCAACTTTAAGTCGGTAGTTATTTTGCTGGCTGAGTTTATTGCTCGATTGATGTCTTGTTTGCTTGGATGATTTGTCACTTACGGGTTCTGGTATTTGGTCTGTTATTTGTCGCGTTGTTTGAAAGTTTTCTTGATAAGTGACGCTTAAACTTTTCAACTCCAGCGACCGTAAGCTCACCGAACCAAAAGACCAATCGAGTTCGCTCACCCCGTTCTGTTTAAGGCTTTGGTGTAAGGTGTAGACACCCCAACTTAAAACTAGCGCAAACAAAATAAACAGTGCAAATAAAGTACTAAGAGTAAGGCGGACCGTCCGGCGCATGGTGTGAGTCTCTGGTTAATAAAAGGATTAAAGCGAGCCTTTGTAAAGCATGTTTTTATAGAGAAAACCCATGCAGCGTACGGCCTTACGAATGTTTTTCATTGCACAATTTAACGGCATTCCAATAGGCTTTATTGCCTGACTTGTTGGTAGATTGGTTGTCCCAGAGTGCGCTAGCCTCTTCGATGCAGACTTTCTCGGGCGAAGGGCCACAGCCTGACAAAAAAAATGCAGAAACCACAATCAGTCCAATAAATACGGTCAGTGGCAAGGTAGAAATGTTTATAGTTTTTTTCATGGTACATCTCATCTGTTTTAAGTGAGTAGTTGGGTTTTGATTGCTGCACTTTAGTTTATGCTCTTGAGCTCACGTGTCTATCCAATTTTAATTAGAGTACCGTTAAAAACGGGTTTCGTCTAGAGTGTAGGTGGCTTGGCTGAGCCAGGATGTATGAAATTTAAGCGGCATTACAAGCCAAGTTCAAATTGAACTAAAGTCCTGTTAATCGTGGTTTTTTAGTATCATGGCAAGCCACTCCCTAAACGTAATATGAGCATACCACCATGAACTCTCTTGAAGCACTGACTTGGACGCAACGCTTTACCGATGATCAAAAAGACTTGCCAGCACGACCACCGCGCATTGTCTATCAAAGGGATCGTGCGCGCGTGATTCACTCTGCCTCTTTTCGACGCCTGCAAGCCAAGACTCAAATTTTTGGGCTCAGTGATTCCGATTTTTATCGCACTCGACTGACCCATTCAATGGAGGTGGCTCAAATCGGTTCCGGTTTAGTCGAACAGCTTATTACTGTGGGCACGGATGAGAGTAACCAAGAGGCTGAGTATATTTCGTGGCTTCCCTCCTTTTATTTAATCGAGGCCATCTGTCTGGCGCATGATTTAGGGCATCCGCCGTTTGGGCACGGGGGCGAGGTGGCGTTGAACTATATGATGCGTCATTACGGTGGTTTTGAGGGCAATGCACAAACCTTGCGAATTTTTGCAAGGTTAGGCGAGTACACGCCTGAAAATGGCTTGGACCTGTCTCGCCGAACAGCGCTGGGGGTGATGAAATATCCAGCGATTTATAATGACGTCACCGCGTCCAATACGCAGTATTTAGCGCAGCTGCAAGAGCCACAAGTCGACGATTTTAGAACCCTGCAAATGAATCGTTGGTCACCGCCTAAGAGCCTTTATTTGGAAGAGAAAACCTTGTTTGATTGGGTGTTACAACCTTTCTCTTTAGCGGACAGAAGCAAATTCACTCAGCTGGCAGAGTGTGACAGCTGTCATCAGCAAACCAAGTATAAGGCGCTGGACACCACGATTATGGAGTTGGCGGACGATATCGCCTATGGAATTCACGACTTAGAAGACGCAGTGGCGATGAGGATGGTAGAGCGTGAACTGTGGCAGGCCGAAGTCATGGAAAATCCACTGTTTAAAGCGAATGCGCTGTGGGACGATGAAATGACCACGCGTCTGTTTAGCCACTCTTCACGTGGACGGAAGCATGCGGTCAGTAAGATGGTGGGGATTATGGTTGAAAGTGTCTATATTGACGAGAACCCAGAGTTTGAACATCCATTACTGCGTTATCAGGCGAAACTAACACCCGGAAAAGCTGCTGTGCTGGAGTTGTTAAAAGCATTTGTCTATAAAAATGTCATCACCAGTCCAGAGGTGAAACAGATGGAGTATAAGGGGCAGTTGATTGTCTTAGAGTTGTTTAAATCATTGCGCGCCAATCCAAGCACTTTGTTACCAAGCACCGCCTATAAGAAGTATCAAGCGGCACCAAGCGAACAAGCACAGCAACGAGTGATTTCAGACTACATTGCAGGCATGACCAACACCTACGCAGCCAGGCTTTACGCCAAGCTGTTTACCCCCGCGCAAGGGTCGATTTTTGACCGGTTATAGTCACAGCTTTTTTGAGAAAGCCGTGAGCAGGAGTGAAAGATCGTAGCGTGGCAGACCGTGAGTGGCGAATGAAGAGCAATTACCTGTATTCTTGGAGAGGTTCACTTTGACCAGGCCTGCTCAAAAAAGTGATGACCAGATTGCTGGCTGCCTTGGTTTTATAATGGCTTTAAGCTAAGGCACGGCCAGTTTTATATGACGATTTAAACAATCGTTTTTGAGGGAGGTTTTTTGGGTAAATAGTAGTTGCGAACCACAAAGGGTTTAATGCTGTTTGCACGAGTATTGTTTCTTCGACCGTCTGCTGTTTGGTAAGGGTCGATTTTCCCAGGCGGATTTGTAAGCTCAAACTGTTGCGCACCCATTTGACCAGGCCTGGTAGAATCAAGTTTTGAAAGTTCTAAAATACGGTCGTGCAGTTGAGCAGTGGCCCACTCAATGTGTTCATCCACCAGTGGACTGATCTGATTTAGTTTGCTGTCTAAGGTGGTCATCACCGCTTGCAAGCGCGTAATTTTTTCGGACGGACTCAGTGGTGACGCGCTCAGATCAATATTGCCTAAGGCGATGGCTAGATTTCGGTTCCACTGTGCGTAGCCGATTCGACGAATGGGCGAGCCTTCTAAGCGCTTAAGAAACTGCGATTCGTCCCACTGCCAGAGTTGTAATAAGGTGGGGTTATCAAGCTGAAGCATAGTCGGGTTGGATGACGTCACCGTCCGCGCTCTGAAGGCGCTCTCTTGGGTATCAACCGTAAACTTATTCCAAGGGCAGACCAGTTGACAGTCATCACAGCCATAAATTCGATTGCCCATCAACGGTCGAAACTCATGCGGAATTGAGCCTTGAAACTCAATGGTCAAATAAGAGATACAACGTCGAGCGTCGACCACGCCATTGGCTAGAATCGCTTGAGTAGGGCACTCCTGAAGGCACGCGGTGCAGGGACCACATCCCTGTTTTTCAAAAGGCGGGTCAATTGGCAACTTCAGATTGGTGTAGAGTTCGCCTAAAAAAAACCAAGAGCCGGCGCGTGGGTGGATGATTAAACTGTTTTTACCGATAAACCCCAACCCCGCTTTTTCAGCCAGTGGACGTTCTAATACAGGCGCGCTGTCACTGAAAGCACGGTACTGAAAACTGTCCACTTCGTTGGCGATTTTTTCGGCCAATTGTTGCAAGCGTTTTCTGAGCAGTTTGTGGTAATCTTTGCCCAGCGCATAGCGTGAAATATAAGCCTTTTCAGGGCTGTGCAACTGTTCTATGGCAGACGCACTGCTTAAGTCTAAGTAGTTTAAGCGCACACTGATCACACTTTGAGTGCCGGGTTCCAATTCATTCGGGCGGGTGCGCTTGGTGCCGTGACGTTCCATATAGGCCATTTCGCCATGAAAGTTTTCACCTATCCAGTTAAAATAGTTCGCTTCATAGTCTGAAAGGTCGGTGTTGGTAATGCCGACATCGGCAAAGCCCAGCGCCAGTCCCCACTCTTTTATTTTTTGGGAGAGCGGTGCAGTGGCGTTTGAATTGAGGTTTGAGTCAGCATTGGAGGGGCTGTTTTTATTTGGCATGTGATCTATTTTATCAAGTCAGTCAGTCTGACGTCAGTTTATTAGATCGGGCGTGCGATAGCAGATAAATGTTCCCTCTAAAACGTTCTAACCTTTTCTAAGAGAGTGGGTTTATCAAGCCACTCTTTTGATTAAAGCGGTTTGAAAAGATTCACAGACAGTCGGCCACCGATGAATAGGCAATTTACATTAAAAAAGGAGGCCCCGATGTCGGCCAAAACTGCTGGAATCACACACTGCCTTAGCCAACAAAATATAAAACAAAACGTAACTCAGCTTACTTTAAAAAACGAGCGGGCGACGACCCGTCTAGCAGGAGCCTTTGCACAAGCGTGCGATCTATTAAACGTGGGTGATGCTCAAGGGTTGGTTGTTTATTTACACGGCGACCTGGGGGCGGGAAAATCTTTTTTTTCCAGGGCATTCATTCAGTATTTTTTGCCCGAACAAAAGGTTAAAAGTCCAACCTATACCTTGGTTGAAAGTTATAATGCGTCTAAACTAACCATTCATCACTTTGATTTATATAGACTCTGTGATCCTGAAGAGTTAGAGTATTTAGCGATAAGAGATCTGCTGGTGGGAAGCTTTGTCGCCTTAGTTGAGTGGCCTCAAAAGGGCGCGCCAATTTTACCAAGCGCGGACATTGTAATTAACTTACAACACCTCGAAGACTTTGAAGCCCTTGAATCCTCTAGCAGAACCGTTGACATCAATGCGAACTCTCCAATAGGCGAGGCAATCGCTACATTAATGTTAGCCAGCTTGGCAGAGAATGGTGAACAGGGCGGTGGAGTGTCTTCTACTGACGTTAAAACATAACCATTTAACGCACCTGGTTTAAGCGCACCTGGTTTAAGGTTAAGCCATTAAATTAACTTCTTAAAATTAAGCATCGACTGTATTTTGACATGTAATTGGCACGGTATTTGTTACGTACCGGACAGAACGCAATGAAAACCAATGAAAGTAACAACAGAATAGGCCCCGCTTATGAGAACGTTTAATACGAACACACTGCATTTTTATCAAAAGACGATCAAATTTATACAGCTCTTTAGTTTGTTGCTTGTCTTATTGATTATTCTATTGGTTTGGAGTGCAAGCGCACTCGCTCAAACAGAGTTATCGGGTATGCGCATTGGCCAAACCGCTGATAAAACACGTGTAGTGTTTGATTTGAAGCAGATGGATAAATACAATGTTTCTCAATTAAACAATCCTTCTCGATTGGTCGTCGACTTTTACAAAACACAGAACAAACTCTCTTTCAGAAATAAGCACATCACTGATCCCCGCTTGTTTAAAATCCGAGTCTCGGACAGTGCGGTGCGTACCCGCATAGTGTTAGATCTGCATCAGCACTCAAGCTTTAATGCGTTTACTTTAGGCAAAGATAAGGCGGGCCATCAGCGTTTAGTAGTTGACCTAGGCGACTCTGTCGCCACTCAAACTGTCGCAAAGGCTAAGACGAGCAATCAAGCTGAAAAAGCTGCCAAACCTGCATCAAACGCGGTTGCTACTGTTAAACATGCTGAGCCGACAAGTGGCATTAAAGTGCCTGTTGAAAAAAGTGTCAGTCCATTGGTCAAAATGAATAAACCTCAGGCGCAGCAAGCGGCTAAGAAGAGTCAAGCACACCAAGCGACGCAGGCGTTGTTAAACAAAGAGAGTGAAGTGTTTTCTCAGCCTCAAATGTTGACGATTGCGATTGACGCAGGTCATGGTGGTAAAGATGTGGGGGCGGTTGGGCACAATGGCGTCCAAGAAAAAGTGGCGACTCTGAACATAGCCAAAGAATTGAAGCGTCTCATTGATCAACAACCCGGTATGAGAGCGGTGTTAACACGCGACAGAGATGTGTTTATTCCACTAGAAAAACGTGTCGAGATTGCGAAAAGTCATAATGCGGATTTGTTTATCTCTGTTCATGCCGATGCGTTTCACGACCACTCTGTTAGAGGGGGATCTGTGTATGTTCTCTCACGTGGCGGCGCCAGCAGTGTCATGGCCCGATTGCTCGCAAAGAGTGAGAATGCGTCGTTGCAAGAAGTTCAATTAAAAGGTCGTGATGATGATGTCGCTTTTGCACTGAGCGATTTAACCCGTGAGGCAAACATACGTGCCAGCCACAAACTAGCCAGTACGGTGCTGAACGAGATGCAAAAAAAGGTAAAAATGCATAAGCACTCGGTTCAGTCGGCCAAGTTTGCAGTCTTAAAATCGATTGACATGCCTTCTCTATTAATTGAGACGGCTTTTATCTCCAACCCCCAAGAAGCGCGCAATTTAATGAACAAAACTTTTCACACTAAAATGGCGAGTGCTATTACCAGTGGCTTGGCGAGATTTGTCGCAGATAATGCCCAAAAACCTCGCTGGGGAGAGTCTTTATACGTGCATTACAAAGTACAAAGAGGCGATACTTTATCGCAAATTGCGCAGAATCATCAGATCTCAACGCAACAGTTGAAAGAGATTAACAATATTAAAAACGCCAATGAGCTGTTCGTGGGGAAAAAGGTTAAGATCCCCCTCTCTGAAGAAATTGTTGCAGGCTTGTAGCAGGTTTAGAGAAGGTTTTAAGGTTGGATGAGAAATAAAAAGGCGCCTAATTAGGCGCCTTTTTTACATCTTTAAAATGTGGGAGTTATTTTAAGACGATCGATTGTGGGCGGTAAGAGTGGAAGCCCAACTCTGTAATAATGCCGTCTAAGGGCACGTCCCAAGCTTCATTAGGCAAACGTGGAACTTGTTGGCAGCTGTGCGCCCAACCAATTAAAACGACTTCGTTTTTGGTAGCTAACTTATCTTTTAGGTCAGCTTCCACTTCTACCTCCTGTTTTGATACTTGGCCTGGCGTCTGTTTGAGTGCCTGTTGTGGTAATTTAAACGCAAAGGTCTGATCATAGTAACCACCGCCCATTCCTAAACGGTTCCCTAAAAGATCAAAGCCGACAAGTGGCATGATCACAATGTCTAACTCTTCGCCAGACAGGTGTTGGTCTATAGCTCTTTTAGGCTCAGGCATGCCAAATCGGTTATTTTCCATTTTACACCCTTCTTGATATTCCACAAAAGCCATTGGAACGCCAGGACGGCTCTCGAGCGTTGGAATAAAGACACGATGTTCTGTTTCACGACAGAGATACTCTATGACAGCGTGTGTTCTGAGTTCACCATCTTGTGTGAGAAAGCAGGCAATTTTAAGAGCCTGGGACTGCTGGCCGGTTTTTGCTGTCAACAGAGTGTAATTAGCAAGAAATTTTTTTAAATGCTCAAATGCCTGCTGTGCATGTTGGAGTTGTTGCCTGTGGCTTAACTGTTGTCTTTTCAGGCGCAACTGTTTCCTAAGTTCTTTGGCAGAAGTGTCCGGTATCGTCATTATAAAATCTCCACAAGTGGTTCAAGAAAGCTGTGTTTAATAATAACGACAAACTTGGCAAGTTAAAAGTGCCGAGGATAATCTTTGCAGAAGATAACTTGGAAGAATATTGGGGTATAGAGGGGAGGTTTTAGAAAGAATAGTTGACTGTAAATAAAAAAGGTGAGCAAGTAGCCTGTGGACAAAAAGTCCTGGAACCGAAAAGTTCTAGGTGGCAGTCTTCTCAAGGTATTTAGGCTTCTCGGGTTAGCACGCTAACGAGAAGCACACCATATTCAAGTTCAGACCCCAATATATTAATTATCGGAAAGGGGTTTATGCCCACGGACTAAATGCTCGACTTCATTATAACAAAGCTTGAGGCCAAACGGCTTGGATATTTAAATTTGTTATCAATAGATGTGAGTGCAACAGTGCGTACGTTCTTGAGTTGGATGTCTAAGCGGGTCATGCAATAGGTGTTTAATACACGTGTTTTAGATCAGGTTTTAATGAAGATAATCCTGTATGAAAACAGAGAAAATTTTAGTGGGTGGGTTTAGAGGTGGCTAAGCTTATTAAGAACATTTTTTGAGCCGATTAAATTTTTTGGACGCCGTTGTATGGCGTTGTTTAATTTAAGGGTTTTCGGAATCTTTGTTGCTGGCGATATGCCCCATAACGGTGTCCATCTGATCTTCAAGCCTTAAAGAGTATTGTGTGGTCTCTTCTCTAATCTGTAGATAGTCATAGCAAAGGTTGAGTGCCATCATTAAGATTTTGCCTTCGCCTTTTAAATCGGGCAGTAGATCTAACTTATCCTCCAGCAGGGTCGCCGCTTCAATCAAGCGTTCGCGGTCTTCTTCTTCACAAGGGATTTCAAAGGTGTGATTCATTAAGGTAAGCGTTAACACGTGTTTGCTCCGAAATTAAGGGTTAAGCAATTTGAATTTAAGCTAATTATGATATTATTCACTAATCACTAAGGATTAACAAGAGAAGGTTTTAAATGGATTTCGATCAAATCAAAGACGTGCTTGCACCGCACACAGAGTTAGAGTCACCCGCTTTTATTCAAGGAATGCTTATCGGATTATTATGTGGCGATAATGAGATTCAAGAAGCTGTCTGGATTAAGAAACTGATAGAAGAAGCGAATATAAAGTCAGTAAAGGAGTCGTTTTTAAAGGGGTTGCACGACCTGTATCAAGAAACGAACAAAGGGATGAATGGCTCCGGTTTTGAGTTGGAGCTCTGCCTGCCGGATGATGGCGAAGCCTTAGTTTACCGTGCCATGATGCTGGGCCAGCTTTGTGAAGGAATTCTTTATGGGTTAGGGCTGATTGGCTGCCTGAGTGATCCTGAAAATGAAATTGCGCCCGAGGTTCGAGAGTTGGTGGGTGATTTTAGTGACATTGCCAGCATCGACATCGAAGATTTAGGCAAGTCGGTTGACACGGGCGAGACGGAAGAGGCTGATTTAATGCAATTGGTTGAGTTTGTTAAAATCGGTGTTTTAACCATAAATGAAGCCTTGAACCCCGCCGAGGCGCAACCGATTCCTATGTTAGACACCCATGATGATGACTTTGAAAATGGTACGATTCATTGATGCGCGCTTTAACCCAAATTGAAAACAGTGAGTTTTATCAACTCAACCGCCAAAAGCTGTTTGAGCATTTACCGATTAACAGTGTGGCACTGATTGCTTCGGGCGGTGAGCAGATTCGTAATCGCGATGTTGAATACCCGTTTAGAGCTCAAAGTGATTTTTTCTATTTAACCGGTTTTACAGAGCCAGATTCAGTATTGATTCTGGTTAAAAAAGCGTTGCAGGGCAAGCCAGTCTTAGAAACTCA
>CAZVPH010000006.1:0-12630 GCA_964628125.1 uncultured Thiosulfatimonas sp.
ACCTCAATTTGAGTCGATATATTTCGATAGGTAGTGGTCACACTCGTGTACACGTTGTAGATAAACAGCGTTGTGACGACCAACATCGCGACCAAAAACATGATGATTTTCTTATTCACTCAACGCAGCCTATTTGACAAGGAGGACTGAAACTCAACTGGCTTATCAACTAGCCTATAGAGTAAGTATAATTGACTTTATCACACCCTATGGATACGCGTTAACTCTATTTTTCTATTAACTTAAAGTCAAAAAGATTAAGGCCATTATTTTTGGTAACATAGAGGGTTATTTAGAGAGCACTCTGCTCTGCAGCGCCTCCAAAAAGATGAGAAAACTTGGCGCGCGTTTTAACTGCCAAGCAGTATTACGCATTAAAAACAGACCTCCAGCCATAACCTCTCATACAGTCGCACCCAAAACAGAAGATGATCAACCCCGTGGATTCAATGACCAAACAGACCCCAATGATGCAACAATATTTGGCGATTAAAGCCAACCATCCAGATCACCTACTCTTTTATCGAATGGGGGATTTTTACGAGCTTTTTCACGACGACGCCCGCAAAGCATCCGAATTGCTGGAAATCACCTTAACCGCGCGTGGCAAAGCCGGCGGCAATGCGATTCCGATGGCGGGAATCCCGCATCACTCGGCGGATGGTTACTTAGCCAAACTGGTTAAACTTGGACTTTCCGTCGCTATTTGTGAACAGGTTGGCGACCCTGCTACCAGCAAAGGCCCGGTTGAACGTAAAGTGGTGCGGGTGATTACGCCGGGCACCTTAGTCGAAGAAGCCTTGTTGGAAGACAATTCTGAAAACCTGTTGGCCGCAGTTTCAAGGCAAAATGAGTGTTATGGTTTGGCCTATTTAGATGTCGCCAGTGGTCGTTTTGAAACCGTTGAACTCGACTCATTAACGCATTTAACCGCCGAAATCGAACGCATCAAACCCTCCGAACTGCTCGTACCTGACGACGACCTTTTAAGACAGTCGTTGCCCGACGCCATTCTAAAACGACCAGGCCTGGTCAGATATCCCAGTTGGCATTTTGAACCGATCAGTTGCAAAAAACGCCTAACCGATCATTTTGCAACCAAAGATTTAGTCGCATTTGGCTGCAACTCAAAGCCTGCTGCCATCAGCGCCGCCGGCAGTATTTTGCACTACGCCCAAGCGATGTTGCAGAACACTTTGCAACATATCCACAGCTTACACACCTACTCAACTGACGACAGCTTGGTCCTAGATGCGATCAGCCGACGCAACCTTGAAATTGACACCAACTTAAGTGGGGGCAGCAGCAATACCTTGGCGGCGATTCTTGACCACACCGCCACGGCCATGGGCGGACGTTTGTTGAAACGTTGGCTCAACCAACCCTTACGCAATCAAGAGATTATTAACGGTCGTTTAGACGCCATCGAAAGCGTACTGCAACAACAATCGGATGAATCGTTTCGTCAAGAGCTGAAGCAGATTGGGGATTTAGAACGCATCTTAAGCCGTATCGCCTTGCTCTCGGCGCGTCCTCGCGACCTACTGCATTTAGGGCGTTCGTTAAACACACTGCCGGCGCTACAAGCGTTACTGGCCTCGCATCCCGTGGCAAAACTGTCAGAATTGGCGACTAAAATCGGGACTTTCCCAGAACTGGCCGAGCTGTTGGACCGAGCGATCATTGACAACCCACCCATGTTAATGCGCGACGGCGGTGTGATTGCCGAGGGGTACGATGCCGAGCTAGACGAACTGCGTAATCTTAAAAATGAGGCCGGCGGCTATCTGCTCGACCTGGAACAACGTGAACGCGAACGTACCGGCATCAACGGCCTTAAAGTCGGCTACAACCGAGTGCACGGCTACTATATCGAAATCAGTAAGCTGCACGTTAACCAAGTGCCGGCAGAATACATTCGTCGGCAAACCTTAAAAGGTCAAGAGCGCTACATAATCCCGGAACTAAAAACCTTTGAAGATAAGGTGTTGAGCGCCGGCGAAAAATCTTTGAGCCGTGAAAAATGGTTGTATCAGCAGTTGCTTGAAACCCTTAATACACCCTTGCAAGCTTTGCAAACCTGCGCGAACGCTTTGGCGGAACTGGATGTTTTAGTGAACCTGGCACAACAGGCAACGACGCTGAATCTAACCCGTCCGGTTTTAAATAATCAACCAGGCCTGGTCATTATTCAAGGTCGACACTTAACGGTGGAAGCGGTGTCGCGTGAACCATTTATCCCGAATGACACCGTCTTTAACGCCGACCGACAGTTGCAAATCATCACCGGCCCAAACATGGGCGGTAAATCAACCTATATGCGCCAAACGGCGTTGATCACGCTGATGGCGTTTATGGGCAGCTATGTGCCTGCAGAGTCGGCGCAGATTGGCCCAGTTGACCGCATCTTTACCCGTATCGGCGCCTCGGATGATCTCACCTCGGGCCGTTCAACTTTTATGGTTGAGATGACCGAAACCGCCAATATATTGCACCACGCAACCGAACACTCTCTGATTTTAATGGACGAAGTCGGTCGTGGCACCTCCACCTTTGATGGCCTGGCCTTGGCCTGGGCGATTGCTGAGCACATGGCGCTAAAAACTCAAGGGCTCTGCCTGTTTGCCACCCACTACTTTGAGCTGACCGCCTTAGCCGACCAGTTCGCGAACACGGTAAACGTCCATTTAGACGCCATTGAACACCAAGACAGCATTGTGTTTTTACATCAAGTCCAAGAAGGTCCGGCGTCTCAAAGCTACGGCTTGCAAGTCGCGGCGTTGGCAGGCGTGCCTCAAGGGGTGATTCAAAAAGCAAAAGAGGTTCTCTATCAACTGGAAAACCAAAGCCTGCAAAACGCAAGCTTGGTGGCTAAAAGCGTCGAGTCGGACACGACAGAAGCACACAGCAAATCTCGTACTGCAGAGCCCATTCAACAATTTGATATGTTCGCCAACGTCGACCCAAGCGTTGAGAAAATCCAGAGTTTGTTGAGCGAGATTGACCCAAACGAACTCACACCTCGCATGGCTTTAGAGGCAATTTATCAGCTCAAGGCTTTGCAAAAATAGCGTTAGAATGTAGGTTCATAAAATTTACCCTCCCTTTCAAACCCTATTTTTTATTCAAATTAACGGCGATCATTCGCCTTCATTAAAAAGAGATTCAATCTATGCCACAAGCCATGATCGTTGACGTCAGTGTCAATAACATTCAAGAAATGGTCATTCAAAACTCCAATCGCCTCCCGGTAGTGATTAACTTTTGGTCGCACTCAAATGAACAAAGCAAACTCGCTAACACCATTTTAGAAAAACTCGCCGCCGAGATGGCTGGTAAGTTTATTTTAGCGAAAATAAATTTTGATAAAGAATCAGTGATTATCGAGAAGTTTGGCGTCACTTCAGTACCCTTTTACAAAGTGGTTAAGAACGGTGAAATTGTCACCGAAGGTCCAGGCTTGTTATCCGAAGCGGCTTACCGCTCACTGCTCAACGCCACCGTGACCGAAGAACCGTCTGAGGTATTACGCAAGCAAGCTGCACAAGCCTTCAGCGAAGGTCAGTATGATGAAACCGTAAGACTCTTGGGCGAAGCGGCGCAAACCAACCCTAATAACTTTAAAATCCATTTGGATCTCGTGCAACTCTACCTGCACACCGACCAATTGGAGCAAGCCAAAGAGTTGTTTTCAAAGTTGCCGGAAGAAGCGCAAAAAGATAAACAAGGTCAATACATTCAAGGCATTCTTTACTTTACCGAGATCATTATGGCCGCACCCGAAGTGCCGGTCATTCAAGCAAACTTAGCCGAAAACCCTGCCGACTGTGACGCGCTTTTTTACCTTGCGGGTTATCTGGTGCTTAATGGCAAATATGAGAACGCTTTTCAAACACTTTTCAAACTTTTTAGCACCGACCGAAGCTATCAAGAAGGTACGCCGCAAAAAGCCATTATTACTGTTTTTAATATGCTCTCTGGCTCCGAACCCGAATTGGTCGTAAATTATCGTAAAAAATTTCAGAGTTTGTTATATTAACCCCTTAAGTTATGCAGTTTTTTGCTTTTTATCTTCCCACTCGAAACCAATCAGGAGCCTGCTATGGCGCTTAAAAACAGTGAATTAAACTACGGCCTCGTGTCACGTGCAAACCATTGGCTGACGGCCATTATTTTTATCGCCCTGCTTACGATTGGCTTGTACATGACAGGACTTGAGCCCAGCGACGACAAGTTCGCGCTCTACGCCCTGCATAAATCCATGGGCATCGCCATTTTTGTTTTAATGCTACTACGTTTAATCTGGTTAAAAGTAAGCCCAAACCCTCAGCAGATTTCGCACAATAAGTTTGAACATATTCTAGGCCACGCGGTAAAAGGTTTACTCTATTTAGCGATGCTGGGCATGCCTATTTCTGGCTGGATCATGTCCAACTCAGGCGGTCATGACGTCAGCTTCTTCACCTTCTTCACCCTGCCGCACATTGTTGCTGAGCACGAATTAATTAATACAATCTCGGGCTTTATGCACCGAACCTTCGGCACCATTCTTGTTGCTATTGTTTTACTGCACATTGCCGGCGCACTGAAACATCATTTTGTTTATAAAGATGTCACGCTCTTGCGCATGCTGGGTCGAAACAAAGTCGACGCAGAGAGCAAAAAAGCAGACAAATAAGCCTGCTTGCTGAACATTGACTGACATTAATGAATAGATCACAACGGACACACACCGGATAAACAATGACCAAAAGCACCTTCTCAATACCCGATTTAAAAAATGTCCTCTGCTTGGGCGTAGCCGGCAACTTTGCGGGCCACCTCGAACAGGCGGGCGAAACTCCAGATTTTGTCCAGGTCGAAACCCTGGATGCAAACGCCCCTAAAGGGCTTTTTCCTTATTACATCCCACCGATTCAAAGCCCGCCCTCTGGCCGGTTAAATCAACCAGGCCTGCTGAATGTGTTTCCGCTCTCCTCTTCAGAAATTCGTTACCCTAAGGATTTGACTGAAAACGGTCATTTGCAAGCTGAGCCTGAGATCTGTGTGCTCTTTGATGCGGTGTATCAAGATGGCTTGGTCACCGACCTTCTGCCAAAAGCGTTTGCGATCTTTAACGACTGCTCAATTCGCAAGCCGGGTGCTAAAAAGATCAGTGAAAAGAAAAACTGGGGGCCAGCAACAAAAGGCGTCTCTGAGACCTTTCTTACCTTAACGGCTTTTGAAATGGGCTCTGAAGTCGATACATATCACATCGCCTCTTATTTAAAACGTGGCGATCAGATTAACGCTTACGGCAAAGACAGCTCAGTGCTCACCTACTCCTACTTTCACAGCCAGTTAACGCAGTGGATGATTGAGCAACTCAACACCCAAGTGGATTTTGGTCCCTTAGAGAACCTACTGCAGATTATTAAAGACTGTGACTATCCGGCGCAAATCATGATCAGTTTGGGCGCTACGGCCTATACCCCGTTTGGCGAGAGCACATTTTTAGAAAAAGGCGATGAGCTCTTCTTTTACGCTTATGACGCATCGGTTAATAGCGCAGACGACGTTTACAAACACATCACTGGCGAGATTAAACGTTTAACCAACAGTTCAATTTTGCGTCAAACCATCACCTAAGATACGGAGTGTGGTACGGGTTGCCGTGCGACTTAACACTGTCAAACTCGAATATGTACACCGAAAAACCGATAATTTTGTCCAAAACAGACAAAACCCTGCGCAGAGAGTTTTAAATGCCTCCCAATCCCCCTATTCTCGATGAACCGATCCTAAAAGAGGTCAACCGTTGGCTAGAGCAAGTGGTGATTGGCTTAAATCTCTGCCCTTTTGCCACTTGGCCACAGCAACAAAAGCAGATTCGATTTGCCATAACACCTTGTGATACAGAGGCCTGTTTACTGCAAGCTCTGCATGATGAATGTGTTTTATTGGAAAACACGCCTGCGCAAGAGATAGAAACAACTCTACTGATTATTCCAAACTTATTGCACGATTTTTACGATTACAATGATTTTTTAGACCTTGTCGAGGGTTTGATTGAAGAGCACGATTGGCATGGTGTGTTTCAAGTGGCGACCTTTCACCCAAACTACCAGTTTGGAGGCACACAACCGAACGACGATGAAAATCTAACCAACCGTTCACCCTACCCTATTTTGCATTTGTTGCGCGAGGTAAGCCTGGAAAAAGCGATTGAGCACTATCCAAACACCGAAGAGATTCCAGAACGGAATATCGACACGGTTACTCAGCTCTCCTTAGCTCAAAAAAAGAGCCTGTTCCCTTATCTATATTAACCAAGTGCTTCAGTTAAATATTGTAATTAGCAGTCTCTCAATCGCTGACTTTCTAACATAAACAGCACCGACTGAGGTACATCGTGTGACAGCTGTTACGATAGATAGATAGATATATAACATCTGATAATTTTAGCCAGGCCTGCTCAAATCTCTAGCGTTCCGCCACGCTTGCTTTACCTGCGTCACGGTTCATTCCAAACCTTACAAGGAGTGTGTCATGAAATTTCACCTAATCGTTAGTCTGCTCTGCCTAATGGGTTTTACCCCAAATTTGCACGCCTCTGAGAACAGCTCGGACCCATTACCAATGGCGACTAATCTGCAAAGCTTAGGCTTGGAAGCGTTGCAAAAAAACATCCCAATTGCCATCTTATTCACCGCAAAAGGTTTAAAGTCGACTGAGAATTTAAAAGACCTTGCCATTTACCCAGCGCTTAAGTCCGGTCAATTGGAGGGGCGCGTACTCTTCACCGAAATTGAAGCCAGTACCGACGCCGTGACAATTGATTTTTATGGCGAGGCGATGATTAACAAAGAGTACAAAGCGTTTTATAACTTAACCAGTTTACCCGTAGTGATCTTTATGGACGGCGAAGGCACAGAACTGACGGATCCCTTGCTGTCAGGCGCTTACGATTACTACTTCTTTTACCTTAAGCAGTCTATAAATCAAGCACTTAAAGCCTTAAATAACCCAAATTTAATCCCCGAGTAACGTCTTTTTCGCTTTTAAACCGCTGTTGTTGATGCCTACACTCAACGCTAGGATGAGTTTTTTTACTTAATCAAGGGCGTAAAATGTCTTATTTTTAAATAAAGACAAGAGAACCGCTTGACATGTAAAACAATTACATTTAACATCATTACCAGAGATTAAGGTTTCTTTTAGTAACGGTTACACACCTATTGCCTAGCTCAAGTATTAACACCCTCGTATACAAGAGATAGATGCCCGATGCTTAAAGAATTTTAACCTCTAATCGTGACACTCTCACCTGGGCTCACTCCCTAAATTGTGTGTCACACTTATTTTAGTTTTTTGATGTGAGACGCATACGTTTTGCACCGAAAGCTGAGATAAGACTGTGTTCTCAAGCCGTTAGAAATTAATACTCTCCTCCATTAAAAGCTCTCATCAAGCGCTCTTTTGGCTTGAGACACAAAAAAGCCGGTAACTTCTTTTGAGGTTACCGGCTTTCTTTTTTTAAATCGTTACATTATAAACAGCGCAATCACTGCTCATTATTTAAAGGCTTAAAAAGCCCTACTATCTTAAGACAAAGTCGCCAAGTAAGACTCGTAATCGCCACGGAAATCGAAGTGCGTTGCGTCGTCATTCATAATCAACAAACGACTCGCGATTGACGAGACAAACTCTCGGTCGTGTGAGACAAAAATCAGAGTTCCAGGGTAATCAACCATCGCTAGGTTTAACGACTCAATTGACTCCATGTCTAAGTGGTTGGTCGGCTCATCCATGATCAACACGTTGGGCTTTTCTAACATTAACTTACCGAACAGCATACGACCTTGTTCGCCTCCCGACAGCACCTTAACCGACTTGGTAATATCTTTTTGAGAGAAGAGTAAGCGCCCAAGGACCGCACGAATCGCCTGTTCGTCATCGGTGGGTTGTTTCCATTGACTCATCCAATCAATTAAGTTCATATCTTCTGCAAACTCATGGCCGTGATCTTGACCGTAGTAACCGATTTTAACGTTGTCCGACCACTTAACCGTGCCGGAAGTTGGCTCGGTTTCGCCCACCAAACACTTTAAAAGTGTGGTTTTACCCACACCGTTGGCCCCAATCACGCCCAACTTTTCACCCACTTCTAACATCAAGCTTAGATCTTTAATCACCAGGTTGTCTTCGCCTTCGTTGTCGGAGTAGATCTTACCCAGTTTTTCAACTTCTAGCGCCAAGCGGAATAACTTTTTGTCTTGTTCAAAACGGATAAACGGATTCACACGGCTCGACGCTTTTACTTCTGACAACTCGATTTTATCAATCAATTTTGCACGCGAAGTAGCTTGCTTGGCTTTTGAAGCGTTGGCTGAGAAGCGACTGACAAAGGCTTTTAACTCGTTAATTTGTCCCTGCTTTTTTGCGTTGTCGGACAATAATTGATCACGCACCAATGTGGCGGCAGTCATATACTGATCGTAGTTTCCTGGATAAAGACGCAACTCACCGTAATCCAAGTCCGCCATGTGCGTACAGACACTGTTTAAAAAATGTCGGTCGTGAGAGATGATGACCATGGTGCTTTTACTCTCATTCAGAATATTTTCCAACCAAGTAATCGTATTAATGTCCAAGTTGTTGGTCGGTTCGTCCAACAGTAAAATGTCTGGATTAGAGAACAGTGCCTGAGCCAATAGAACTCTTAATTTCCAGCCTGGCGCCACTTCACTCATAGGACCAAAATGCTGTTCTACCGGAATCTCTAACCCCAGCAATAACTCTCCTGCGCGTGATTCTGCCGTGTAGCCGTCCATTTCACCAAACAGTACCTCCAGGTTAGCGACCAACATCCCTTCCTCTTCGGACATCTCTGGCAAGCTATAAATACGGTCGCGTTCTTGCTTTACTTCCCACAACTCAGGCTGCCCCATAATCACGGTGTCAACTACGCTAAACTGTTCGTACGCAAACTGATCCTGCTTTAACTTACCGACGCGCTGGCCTTCCTCTACGCTCACTGTGCCGGCGGTCGGCACTAAATCGCCCCCTAAGATTTTCATAAAGGTTGATTTACCACACCCGTTGGCACCGATTAAACCGTAGCGTCTGCCACCGCCGAACTTAACTGAAATATCTTCAAAAAGGGGTTTTTCACCAAACTGCATGGTGATATTAGCTGTTGAAATCAAAACGTCTTCCTACTTTTTTATTACGAAAGAACACCTGGCGCTTTTACGAAACGCTTTATAAAACCAGACGATCTAAAATGGGGGGGATTAAAGTGGCGCTATTGTGCCATAAATACGTCATAAATATGCGCTAAATATCTGTTTTAAATGTAAAAAACCCCAAACGACCAGGCCTGGTCGTTTGGGGTTTTCGTTTGTACTTCGCGCTGTGCTTGCTTAGGGTTTATGAGAGTAGAGATGTCAATCAACTCAATTAATCCATTAAACTTGCCAACGCTTTAATCTTAAACGATTAAATAAGGTCTAATTAAATAACCTCGCTGAGCAAGGCATTCATTCGTTTGATAAATTCAGCTGGGTTTTCTAAAGAATCCCCTTCTGCCAATTGAGCTTGCTCTAGCAAGAACAGCGACCACTCTTTTAGCTTGGCCTCATCATCTATACTTTCCAGTTTTTTAACCAAAGGATGGTCTGGGTTTAACTCCAAAACCGGCTTCTGCTTCGGCATCGCTTGACCCATCTGCTCCATCATACGTACCATGTGTGCCGACATATCGCCTTCGGCACTGACCACGCAGGCAGGAGAGTCGGTTAAACGACGCGTAATGCGAACGTCCGAAACCACATCTTGAATCACCGCTTTAATTTTATCGGTTAACGCATCACGATTTTTCTTTTCATCTTCTGTCAGCTCTTTATCCGCTTCTTCTTCGAATTCTTTCAAATCAGCAGAAGTAATCGACTTTAGTTGCTTGCCTTCAAATTCCGTTAAGTGTGAGACTAACCACTCATCAATGCGGTCCGACAACAACAACACTTCGATGCCTTTTTTACGGAACATTTCTAGATGCGGGCTGCCTTTCGCAGCGGCGTGCGTGTCGGCGACAATGTAGTAAATCGCTTCTTGCTCTGGTTGCATGCGATCAAGATACTGCGTGAATGAAACTCGTTGTTCCGTATTATTCTCATCTTTCGTGGTGGCAAATCGCATCAGCTGTGCAATCTTCTCTTTGTTAGCAAAGTCTTCGACCACGCCCTCTTTCATCACCTGCCCAAACTCATCCCAAAAGGTGTTGTAATCAGTTTGCTCTTCGGCTGACGCCAGTTTGCTTAATTCCGTCAATACACGTTTAACCGACGCACTGCGAATTCTATCGACCACTTTATTGCTCTGTAGAATTTCACGTGAGACGTTTAACGGCAGATCGGCCGAGTCAATCACCCCACGAACAAACCGTAGGTAGGTAGGCATTAGCTGTTCAGCCTCGTCCATAATGAAGACACGTTTTACATAAAGTTTTAAACCGTAACGACGGTCACGCTCGTACAGGTCAAACGGTGCTTTTTTAGGGATATAAAGCAACGAAGTGTACTCTAAAGTCCCTTCGACTTTATTATGAATGTGCGTTAACGGCTCGCCATAATCGTGGGTTATCGCTTGATAAAAGCTGGTGTAATCTTCTTCGCTTAAATCCGACTTTGACTGCGTCCATAAAGCTGTTGCTTTGTTGACCTGCTCAAAGGTACCGGTCGACTTCTGCTCTTTAGCCTCTTCATCCCACTCGGAAGCGGCCATTTTAATCGGGAAACTGATGTGGTCAGAGTAAGTTGTGATGATGTTTTTAAGACGCGCTTCCTCTAAGAACTCATCCATCTCTTCTTTTAGATGCAAAACGATCTCTGTACCCTTAGAAGCTTTCTCAACTGTTTCAAGAGTAAACTCGCCTTCACCTTGCGAGATCCACTTGGTCGCTTCATTAAACGCGGTACCGGCTTTACGGGTCGTTAAAACCACCTCGTCGGCAACAATGAAGGAGGAATAAAAACCTACCCCAAACTGACCAATCAAGTGCGAATCCTTCGCTTGATCTCCGGTCATTTTCTCTAAGAATTTTTTAGTGCCTGAGTTCGCGATGGTTCCGATATTGGCGATGACCTCTTCACGTGTCATCCCAATTCCATTGTCGGAAATCGTCACCGTGCGACTCTCTTTATCAAACTCGACTTGAATGAAAAGCTCTTCTTCCCCTTCGGTTAAGGCGTCATTCGAAACCGCTTCAAAACGCAGCTTGTCTAACGCATCGGACGCATTGGAAACCAGTTCACGTAGAAAAATCTCTTTGTTTGAATATAACGCGTGAATCATTAGCTTTAACAGCTGGTTCACTTCGGTCTGAAACGCGTGAGTTTCGGTTTTACTCATTGATAAATCTCCAAGTTCATGTAATTAAATGTATTGACGTGCCCTTGTTATAGGGCTGAGAAGGTTTCTTTTCAAGGTTTACAAACAAAAAAGCACAGAAGATTCTGTGCTTTTTAAGTCGTGCAATTAGAAGCACGTTAAACTCTGCGGGTTGAACAGACTCTTTAAAATACTTTATGCATAAGCACAAAACTTAAAACAACTCGAACTCATCCTCTTCTTCCGCTGTTTCATGCATTCTTTGCTTCATGCGTTCTTTCATAATCGAAATAGCCTCTTCGACAGGAATGTGCTGATCAAAGACAAGCTCGAACAGCTCTTCCTCTTCACGCATGGTGGTGCCTAAACGAACATCTGATTTAAAAGCCTCCCATTCTGCTGAATCTTTAACGCGCATCTCGTTCGAAACAATCTCAGCCAAACCAGAAATTCCGTGTGAAACATGGCCTAAGCGCTGGCTGAGCTTATCGTAGAATTGAAAAGCGACAATCGCCTGATTCATCTTAGAAGCTAACTCAGCCGCCTCACTCTGCAGCTGGTTTTGAAGCGCTTGTGTGGGTTCATCTACAGTCGTCACCAGAGAGGTTATCTCCAAACTGGTTGCTTGTATTTTTTCGATACGCTGCGACATATAAGTGAAGGAATCAATCAAGGTATTGACTGAGTTATCCCCCTCAGTAATCGATAGGTCAATTTGCGCCACAGATAAATTTAAAATTAATATGGTTTGTTGTACTTCTCTTGATCCAAGTGAAAGTTTTTCGCCTGTCATACTGCTCTCTACTGACTTCTATAAATAAAAACATCGCTTTAAAATAAAAATAATGCCATGAACGCTACGTGCGATTAATGTTGTTAACGTGGTGAACGTGCACTTCTAAAACCAAACTAAAACAACGGTTAAGCACGAATAAATATCAATTTGACAGCCTAGTTTATATGGCCTGCACACGCAACGTTATTTACGCAGCGTTTAACTGTGCAGTACCGCCCTTGTGACTGGTGACCATCTCCATCACATCCAAAATAAGAGAGACAGTGCCGTCGCCTAAAATTGTAGCGCCGGCCACCCCTGCAATCTTCATAAAGTTGTTTTCTAAACTTTTAATCACCACTTGTTGTTGGCCCAACAGATCGTCTACAAAAACACCCGCGCGCTGTCCACCCGACTCTATGACTACCAGCAAGCCATCTTCCAAATTCTCTTTTGCGTCTTTAACACCGAGTTTTTTATGCAGA
>CAZVPH010000006.1:12640-14776 GCA_964628125.1 uncultured Thiosulfatimonas sp.
ATATAACTGTCACGAAGTTTATACAACTCTGTTTCACCGGCAATGCCTTTTACCAACGCTTTATCCACTTGAATCGATTCGATGATAGAGACCAATGGGAACACAAACGTTTGACTGCCAACCGAACACAATTGACCATCTAAAATCGCTAAAGTAAGAGGCAATATTATCGTAAAGACACTGCCTTCCCCTACTTTGGTTTTCACCTCTACCGAGCCTCCAAGGCCTTTAATGTTGCGGCGAACCACATCCATCCCTACGCCACGACCTGAAACGTCGCTGACGACATCCGCGGTTGAAAAACCAGCGTGGAAAATCAGATCAACAATTTCATCACTGTTGAGATTGTGGTCAGCCTCAATGACGCCTTTCTCGATCGCTTTCGCTTCGATTCTATCTGGATTAATGCCGGCCCCGTCGTCGGTGATTTGAATTAGAATACTGCCACCTTGGTGAAAAGCGGCCATTTTGACCCTACCAATATCAGGCTTGCCGGCGGCACGTCTCACTTCGGGCATCTCAATACCGTGGTCGATCGAGTTGCGAACAATGTGAACCAGCGGGTCGGTTAGCTGCTCAAGCATGGTTTTATCAAGCTCGGTTCCCTCACCCTCCATCACCAAATCAATTTGTTTACCCAACTTCTGGCTTACATCGTGCACAATTCTGGGCAGTCGGTTAAATGCGAAACTGACGGGTAACATACGAATGTTCATCACGCTCTCTTGAAGCTCACGCGTGTGGCGTTCTAGGTGCGTTAAACCCTCTTTTAATTTTTCAACCCAATTATTGTCTTCGTCAACCCCACTACGAGCACCGGCCTCCTCAGCATATTCTCCAAACTGGCTCAACATGGATTGTGTAATCACCAGCTCGCCCACCAGGTTAACCATCTGGTCAATTTTGCTTAAATCAACACGGATGGAACCCTCTTGCTTAGGCGCTTTGGCCGCTGGTTTGTCATCTTTCTTAGGAACAGCAACCGTCGGCTGAGCCGCTGCGGTAACCTGTGCTTCTAACTTAGCTGCCTGAGCGATAGGAGCAGCAATCGGCTGACTGACCACATCGACGCTCTCATTGGCGCCACTCTCTGGTGCCGTTATCGTAATTTGAGCGCCATCTCCGTCAATCCACTCAAAGACCTCTTTGATGCTCTCCTCATTAACGGCTTCGCCCGCCAATCTTAAATCCCATTTAAGATAAAGTGACTCAGGATTAAACAACGCCAGTTCAGGCAGTCCACTGACGTCCGCTGTAACCTTAAGCGTGCCCAAGGTTTCGAGCTCTCGAAAAATACGAATCGGTTCGTTGCCTGTTTGCAACAACTCTTTTTCTGGCACTATTTGAATATGCCACTCACCGCCAATTGGCGCCTCGATTGATTCAACCGCGACACTCTCTGCAATAAATCCTGCTGAACCACCACTGAGTATCGCCTCCAGAACCGACTGAACTTCACTGGCGCGCTCTTCATCAATTGAATCATGATTTTGCAATTTAGAAAGCATATCTCTTAGCACATCAACCGCCGCTAACATGGCATCGATCGCCTCTTGAGTCACGTCTCTGCGGCCGTCGCGCATCTCATCTAGCAGCGTTTCTAGAACATGCGTAAACCCAGCAATTTCGCTAAAACCAAAAGTGCCACTGCCTCCTTTAATGGAGTGTGCCGCTCGAAAAATCTCATTAATTTTCTCATTGTCCGGAACACCTGGCGGCAAGTCCAGCAGACCTGTTTCCATAATATCCAAACCTTCAAAACTTTCTTCGAGGTAGGTTAAGCGAAAAGTTTCCATCATATCCATAGCATTTATTCCTTAGAAAAGCTCAGCGTCGCCTTCAACAGGCTTAGATTCAATATTTGTAATATAACGACTTTCTTGATCGACCAGAGATTGGTTGTGCATGGCATTCAATCGTCGAACGCGCACACGTCCACTCAAAGGGTAGTACATGACTTTGCGCGGGTAAATATCCCCAATGTCTTGTGAGACCACTTTAAAACCTTCGGTGTAAATATAATCGAATACGAACCCAATGTTGTACCAACCCACATTGGTCATCGAACTCATGATGCGTCCACCCCCAAAGATCTTAAACTCTAACCGCTCTCTTTTACCGCCCGAGGAGAGTATG
>CAZVPH010000007.1:0-12347 GCA_964628125.1 uncultured Thiosulfatimonas sp.
TCGGTTTCCGAGCTGACAAAAGTAAGCGGCGTCAGTCAGGACAGGGCGCAGAGAATTTATGATTTTTTTCACGGGAGTTTGTAAAAAAACCAAGCGAATCACCTTAAAAACGTCTGGCGTATGATAGTATTCATCCCGTTAATATAAATGTTAAATGGAAGACAAAAAAAGCCTATGTTGTTAAGAAACCTGCCCATGATGATGACCTGGTCACGCGTCGCCTTAATCCCCGTATTTTTAATTTTATACTACTCAGGGTTAGAAAACGCTCGGTTTTGGGCAGGCCTGGTGTTTATGATTGCTGCCATTACCGATTGGTTTGACGGCTATCTCGCCCGAAAGTTAGGCGTAGACAGCAAGTTAGGGGCTTTTTTAGATCCCGTTGCCGACAAGCTGATTGTCGCCGCCGCACTGATTGTGGTGGCGGCCGAATATCACGATAATATTTATGTGATTATTTCAGCGGTGTTGATTATGATGCGCGAAGTCGGCGTCTCCGCGCTGCGTGAATGGATGGCTGAAAACAATGCTCGTGAAGTGGTTTCGGTCTCCAGCTTAGGTAAAATTAAAACCGCCTCTCAATTGGCCGCCTTAACGTGGCTGCTTTACGGGGGCGAGTTATGGGGCATAAATTGGGGTGAGTTAGGTTTCCCAATGCTTTATTTTGCAGCGTTTTTAACCGTTGTCACGTGGATTCAATACACTAAAGCCGCATTGCCTGAAATCATTCGTTCAACAAAATCATAGAGATAGTTACCGGAGTCTTGTGCGCAGCGCCATAAGACTTAAGCAAACCGTTTAGGCAAGCCTATTTTCTTTTTTAAATTTAATTAAAATCGCTTGACGTTTAAGGCGGAATCCCTATAATACGCCCCATCAAGCGGGAATAGCTCAGCGGTAGAGCACAACCTTGCCAAGGTTGGGGTCGCGAGTTCGATCCTCGTTTCCCGCTCCAAATTTAAGTGGGTTGAAAAAAGTACACTAGGCCGTACGTTAATTTTCAGCCGACTGTTTGTTGAGATACAAACAAATTTAAAGCCGAGTGCTTAGCAATAAGCCACTTTGTTTTAAGTGATTAAATCCACTGAATACCAATGAGTGTTATTGGGCTCAGAGGTTTAATCGCACAATGTCCCGTTCGTCTAGTGGCCTAGGACACTGCCCTTTCACGGCGGTAACAGGGGTTCGACTCCCCTACGGGACGCCACATTCTAAACCCTCAACAAGAACGCTTGTTGAGGGTTTTTTTATGTCTGCTATAAACTGACCAGGCCTGGTCAAACTTTGCTAAAGCGATAAGCTGTTTAATATTGCTTAAACCTTAAAGCATTGTAAGAAACCGAGGTTAAAGAAAAGAGGGCGCAGCGCAGATTTCGTAGTGAAGATGAAAACGTTAAGCCCCCTTAGCAAAGACACTTAAAAGGCGGTTTAGAGCAAGCTTGAAACGGCGGCGATATGAGAGCTCGAAGAAGAACTCTAATACGCTCTACTAGAAACATTGGAAGCTGGGGTTGATATGATTACTAACTCTTGGCGCTTCCAACTTACACACACTCCTGTCAGCAAGATGGTCGGTCAAAACTGCATTACGCCGTCTTAATCGAAACCGACTCAACGTTTTGAATCATCTCTAGCTGATCCAGTAGATCGCCCAGAAGGACGCCTAAATCAAGCTCCAGCGTTAAGTCCATCTCGACCGAACGGTCTAGGTTGTCCGTCTTAGTTTGCGAAGAAATTAAGTTCACATCAAACGCTGTCAACGTGTGCATAATGTCTCGCAGCAAACCTTTTCGGTCAAACGCTATAATATGCAGTTCGGCCGGGTAGCTGGGAGATTCGCCAGCGTCACTTTGCCAAGAAACCTCAATTAACCGCTGTAACTCTTCATGGGTCATATTGAGAATATTGGCGCAATCACTTTTATGTACGGTAATGCCTCGTCCTCGGGTGACATAGCCGACAATATCATCCCCCGAAAGCGGTTCACAACAGGGCGCTAAGTGTGTTTTTAGGTGCGCTGCGCCAACCACGTAAACAATGTTTTTTTCAGCGGTTACCTCTGGGCTGGAAGGTCTCTCCGTTGCCAGCGATCGTTGTTTTGGCGTCATAATACGTTGCAATGCATTTGCAATTTGCCGCTCGTTCAGTCTGCCTTTGCCGATGTCTTCAAGAAAAAGGTCATTGTCGGTGTATTTGAAATGTTGAGCGACTGTCTGTAATTTGACTGCGGAAGCATGAAGACGTCTTACTTCGCGATTAAAGGCGGCTTCACCTGCCTGAATATTCTCTGCACGGTTTTGCTTATTAAACCAACCTCTAACTTTATTACGCGCGCTGCTGCTGTTTAAATAGCCTAAGTTTGGGTTTAGCCAGTTTCGACTGGGTTGGCCATCTTTTATGGTTAAGACTTCAACTTTATCGCCGGTATTCAAAACCGTGCTGAGTGTTTTAATGCGACCGTTGATTTTAGCGCCTCGACAACGATGCCCCAGTTCGGTATGGATGCTGTAGGCAAAATCAAGCGGGGTCGCGCCTTGTCTTAACGTAATAATTTCATTCGCAGGCGTCATGACAAAAATATGCTGACTCTGTAATTCGGTACTAATGTCTTTGAAAACATCTGGATCATCGGTGTTCTCAAGCATTTGCCGAATATTAGAGATGCTGCGTTCTAAGTTTTCGTTAAACCCTTTACCGTCTTCTTTATAGCGCCAATGAGCGGCTACGCCGTACTCTGAGTTGTAATGCATTTCAGGCGTTCTGATTTGAACTTCAATCGTCTTGCCTTCGGGGCCAAAAATAACGGTGTGGATCGACTGATAGCCATTATCTTTCGGTGTGGCGATATAGTCGTCAAACTCTTTTTTTACATAACTCCATTTACTGTGGATTGCACCGAGCACTTCATAACAATCTTTAATAGTGTCCACATAGATTCGTACCGCTCTTAAATCGTAAAGCTCATCAATGTGTAAGTTTTTACGCTGCATTTTTTTCCAAATGCTGTAAATATGTTTAGGACGGCCAGAGATATTCGCCTTAACACCATGCTCTGCAAGAAGCTGAGTGAGTGTCTCGACGACCGTTTTTATGTAAGCTTCTCGTTCGCCACGCTTGGTTTTTAACTGATTTGCGATATCACGATAGGCCTCAGGTTGCAAAAAACGAAAAGAGAGATCTTCTAGCTCCCATTTTAATTGCGCAATGCCTAGGCGGTTTGCTAAAGGAGAGAAAATTAACTGGGTTTCATAGGCGATTTGTCGACGGACCGGCTCGTCTTCAAATTTTAGATGGCGCAAACGGGCCACACGATAGGCCAGTTTAACGATCATAATGCGGATGTCCGACGTCATCGCCAGCAACATTTGGCGAAGCCGTTCGTTTTGAACATCGTCTTCATGTCGTTCAACATCAAACTCTTTAAAACGGTTTAATTTACGTATGCCGGCGACAAACTCCGCTGTCGAACGTCCAAAACGCACCTCGATCATCGCGTTGCTGTAAACACTTTCTAAGTTCTCATCACTGATCAGTGTGGCGATTAAGGTCTCTTCATCGATATTTACCTTTGCCAAAATTTGTGCCACATCAAGACTTCGGACGACACTCACTTCTGGCAGGGTGGTCGCCTCAATAGCAAGTGTGCAGGCGAGCTCGCAACGAGTTCGCTGCTCTGGTGAGAGCGTTTCGACATTAAAGATAAGTTCACAAAGTTCGTGTGCGGTTTGCATTTAAAATAACACCTATAGTGTTCAATAAGAAATTTCAAAAAAATAACTGGAGACAATATTCTAGCTAATTTAGGGGGGGATACCTACTTAATTACATCATCGTGTAGTTGCTGCTTTTAAACCCTAATTTATAGGTTAATTACAGGTTAGTAGTGGGCTCAAAAAACCTATAAAAGACGCGCTTTATCCGCTTTACCTGGCGAGACAGTGCCGCTTCTGCTAGAGCTTAATCTTGTGCGTGTAACATTTTACCTTTTTTAACAGTTTCAATCGATACGCTCAGGATAAAAATAGTTTAATATGCGAGATTCATTGGGCACTTATCGGTTGGAGTAAAAGTAAATGGTCAGCTTAAGGCACACGGTTTTAATTATCTTTGCTTTTATTTTATTGGTGTTTGGGCTTTGGGGCTACCTTAACAGCCCAAGCCAAGAACCGCCATGGCCCAGTAAGATACCTGGCTTTGCTTTTTCGCCTTATCAAGCAGGCGAAAGCCCCTTTGACCAACGGTTTCCATCGGTTGAATCTGTTGCAAACGACATAGAGATTTTGTCGCAATCAACCCATGCCATCCGTACCTACACGGTTGCGGGTGTTTTTGGTGAAATTCCAGGTTTGGCGAGACCCTATAAAATAAATGTTGCTCTCGGTGCTTGGCTTGATGCGGATCTGGAGACCAACGCAATAGAGCTTGACCAGCTCGTCTCGATTGTGAAAAAGAACCCCTACAATGTTGTTCGTGTTCTGGCCGGAAACGAATCTCTGTTGCGCGAAGAGTTAACCATTGAGCAAATGGGTGCTTATCTAGACGCCTTGCGTGATCGAATTAAAACCCCCGTCAGTACGGCTGAGCCTTGGCATATTTGGATAAAACACCCTGAATTGGCGAACCACGTGGACTACATCGCCGTTCATATGCTGCCCTATTGGGAGGGCATTCAAATGGAAAAAGCGACCGATTACATTGTAGAAAAAATGAATCTGCTAAAAGAGACTTTTCCAAATAAACCTATTGTCATTGCCGAGGTAGGCTGGCCGAGCAGTGGACGTACCGTTAAAGAGGCCTCAGCGTCTAAAGCAAATGAGGCGAAATTTTTACGTCGTTTTGCCGAGAGGGCGCAGCAAGAAAAATATACATATTATGTTATGGAAGCTTTTGACCAGCCCTGGAAAGAGCGTTTAGAAGGCAGTGTCGGTGGTTATTGGGGAATATACGATGTGAACCGCCAAGAGAAGTTTGAGTTTCATGCTTCGATTATAGCGGTACCGGAATGGCGATTGTTGGCGGCCTCATCTGTTTTATTGGCGGTTGTTTTGATTGTGGTTCTGCTGATTGACAGCTCAACGTTGAACAATCGTGGACGAGGCTTTTTAGTGGGCGCCTCTTTTATGGCCTCGTCGGTGATTGTCTGGATTATTTATGATTATTCTATCCATTATCAAAGCTGGCTCAGCGCCTTCGTAGGCATCCTGTTATTACTGGGTGTGGTCGGTGTTTTGGTGGTGATTCTAACGGAAGCGCACGAGTGGGCGGAGGCGATCTGGTACAAATCCCGTAGAAGAACCTTGATGAACACCGAGCTTGCCGATGACCAACTGCCTTTTGTCTCAGTACACGTTCCCGCCTACAGCGAACCACCTGAGATGATGATTGAGACATTAAACGCACTCGCGCAGATGGACTACCCAAACTTTGAGGTGATTGTGATCGATAACAACACTAAAGACCCTGCGCTCTGGCAACCGGTTGAAGCGCACTGTAAATTATTGGGCGAACGGTTTCGTTTTTTCCATGAGTCGCCATTGGCCGGCTATAAAGCAGGTGCTTTAAACTTTGCCCTTAAACAGACGTCGGATGAAGCTCAAGCGATTGCAGTGATCGACAGCGATTATCAGGTTGAATCTTGTTGGCTTAAAAAACTTGCGGCTCAATTTACCGACCCCAGAGTGGCGATTGTTCAAGCACCGCAAGATTATCGAGACCATCAAGAAAATGCCTTTAAAGCGATGTGCTATGCAGAGTATAAGGGCTTTTTTCACCTAGGCATGGTGACGCGCAATGAGCGCAATGCCATTATCCAACACGGCACCATGACGATCGTTCGTCGCAGTGTTCTTGAAGAGGTTGGCGGCTGGGGTGAAACCACGATTACCGAGGACGCGGATTTAGGCTTAAAAATTTTTGAACACGGCCATGATGCGGTTTATATAGAGCAAAGTTTTGGCAAGGGATTAATGCCTGACACCTTTATTGACTACAAGCAACAACGTTACCGTTGGGCTTACGGCGCCATGCAAATTTTACGTGAGCATGCTAAAGCCTTGCTGCACTGGAACAGCAGTCAACTTAAGCCAGGACAACGTTATCACTTTGTGGCAGGGTGGCTGCCGTGGATCGCAGACGGCTTTAACTTTATCTTTACACTAATGGCGATCGTTTGGTCGTTGTTAATGATTATAAACCCGATCGAATTTAATGCGCCGCAGATAATCTTTTCCCTGATTCCCATTGTCTTTTTTGGGTTTAAAGTCACCAAAATGCTGTTCCTTTATATGGGGCAAGTAAAAACCTCTTTTGTAACGGCCTTGTCGGCATCGATGGCGGGCTTGGCCCTGTCACACGCTATTGCGATGGCGGTACTTTATGGTTTGTTTGTTGGCCGTCAAATGCCTTTTGTCCGCACACCCAAGCAGGCTGATACCTTAGCTTTTACCCAAGCCATTCTCGACGCTAAGATGGAAACGTTTATGGCGACTTTACTATTAACCCTACTTGGCTTAATTGTTTGGCGCGTCGGGCTAGAGTCTACTGAAACGGTTCTTTGGATTGTTGTTATGGTGGTGCAAGCGATCCCGTATTTAGCGGCGCTGATCATGTCTTTAATCAGCGCTATGCCTAGACTTCCTGCGTCTTGGGTAGGAGTAAAAAGTAACTCGTCAGCTTGCGACGCTGAGTTTAAACGCTTAAAGTAGCTGCTGAAGCCATCGAGATTGCAAATGCAGGCATTCTTCTATTAAAAGACAGTTTAAAAAATAATAAACAGGTGGTTAAAAGACCATCAATAGACAAGTAGACCGGATTTGACCAGGCCTGGTCTAATTGTCCTCGTGCTGAATTTTTAAGCTAACGTCTATTAAATCCTATTAGAGATTTCTTCAGGCTGTAAAACAGGCGCTAAAGCGCTTGAAAATGGCTTAAAATAACCGAAAATAATTATGCAAGTATAATAAAACTCTATGAATTCAAGTTCCCTGTTGCAGCAAGTAAAAAATCATTCCTACCCATTTTTTGACGCTTACAGCGAGACAAAAGAGGGCAAGTCTCTAAACAGTGCCAACCAGTTCAGCGTCGCACCGATGTTGGATTGGACCAATCGACACTGTCGTTATTTTCATCGCCAACTCAGTCAAAATGCTTGGCTTTACTCTGAAATGGTGACCACTGGTGCGATCATTCATGGCAATGATTTAGAACGGTTTTTGGGTCACGACGCCTCTGAATCACCGATTGTTTTGCAACTAGGTGGCAGCCACGTTCAAGAAATGGCGACCTGTGCCAAACTTGGAGAGGAGTGGGGCTACTCAGAGATAAATTTAAACATAGGGTGTCCAAGCGATCGGGTTCAAAATAATATGATTGGTGCTTGTTTGATGGCGCACCCAACACTGGTCGCCGAAAACGTCGCGGCCATGAAAGCGGTAGTGGATATTCCGGTAACGGTCAAAACCCGAATTGGCATCGATGACCAAGAAGACTTCGAAACCCTGCGACACTTTGTTGAGGGGATCGTCGATGCAGGCGTGGATGGTGTCATTATTCATGCTCGAAAAGCTTGGTTACAAGGACTTTCGCCTAAGCAAAACAGAGACGTTCCGCCTTTAAATTACGCTTGGGTTCATCAAATAAAAGCGGCGTTTCCTCAGCTTTCAGTGGCCATCAATGGAGGGATTAAAACGCTTGAACAAGGGCTTGAACACCGAAAAGAGTTTCAAGACTTGCCAGCAATCGATGGCTTAATGCTAGGTCGCTCGGCCTATGAACAACCTTACTTATTGGCCGAAGTTGATCAACAACTCTACGGTACTCAAAATGTAGTGTTGTCGCGCGAACAAGTGTTAGAGAAGATGAAGCCTTACATTGAGGAACACCTAAAAAAAGGTGGCAAGTTGAATCAAGTTACTCGACACATGCTCGGCCTTTTTCATGGCTTACCCGGCGGGCGAATCTGGCGCCGAGCTCTTTCAGAGCAAGCCTGTAAAGCAGGCGCTGGCATTGAAGTGGTTGAACACGCTTACGATTTAGTGGCAGATGAAATTCAAAGAGTGGAAGATCAAACGTGATTTTTTTAGAGGTTCCTTTTCGAGAAAAAGACCAAGCAAAAGCGCTTGGCGCCCGCTGGGATGGCGTGAGTAAAAAATGGTACGTACCCCTAGAACTCGCCGAGCAGCTTGAGCCTTTTCAAAAATGGCTTGGTGCAGTGAATCGCGCTAATAATTTAAGTCACTCAAGTAGCCCAAGCGTGACCCCCCATTCTGAGAGTCGAACACAGCAACTCTTAAACCATACATTGCAGCAAACTCGCACCCAAACACAACACATTATCTACAGCGATACAAACCTATCCAGCCCTGAGGTTCACCAAAACCAAAATAGCGAGAATGCGCCTTTTGTAGAAGCAGAAAAGGGCGCGTTACTGTCCGTCGTATTACGCAAAGTCCAACAAACACTTCGTCAAGGCTTTCCCGGCGCGACTTGGGTGATTGCCGAAATTGCCAATTTAAATAACAGTCGGGGGCACCTTTATCTTGAGCTAACAGAAACCAGCGCCCAAGGACAATCCATTGCCAACTGCCGCGCAATGATCTGGCAGAGCCAAGCACAACGACTGCTGAAACGGTTTGAAACCGAGACCGGCAGCCCTTTTACCATTGGCCAGAAAGTTCTATTATTGACAGAGATTAGCTTTCACGAGCAGTATGGTTTTTCGATGGTGGTTCAAGACATTGACCCAAGCTATACGCTGGGAGAACTTGAACTCAACTTAAGCAACATTCGTAAGCAGCTGATCGCCGATGGAATTTATCAGCAAAATAAGCAGTTTTCTCTGCCCAAAGATTTTTTTAGGGTGGCAGTAATTGCCCCGCCTAAGGCTGCCGGTTTAGGGGACTTTAGAGCGGATGCTGACAGCCTTCAAGCGCTTGGACTCTGCGACTTTAAATATTTTTACAGCGCGTTTCAGGGCGAATTGGTCGAGTCTGAAATGTTGGCCGCGATTGAAGCGATCCATGCTTTGCATCACAACAAGCCTTTTGATGCACTGGTTATTATTCGAGGCGGTGGCGCAAAGCTAGACCTTAACATGCTCAATCTTTACGCGGTTGCTAAAGAGTTGTGTATGGCGCAACTACCGGTGTTAACCGGGATTGGCCATGAGCGGGATTCAACCATTTTAGATGAAATTTCAAACCACCGATTTGATACACCCAGCAAAGTCATCGCCTTTATTCGTCATGAAATCTTCCAAAAGGCGCAGCAAGCCAAGGCTGATTGGCAAAAAATTGAACACTCCAGTCGCTTAATGGTTCAATGCTTAGAGCAAGATTTATCTCAGTTAAATCAAGGGATTACCCACAACTGTCAAGCAGCGCTCTACCGTTGGAAACAGTTGCTTGAGCCTTTGCAGTTCCAGATTCAAAGACTGAGTGAGCAACGTGTTCAATCTGTTTTGGTCAGTATCAATGAGTTAAGACGGTCCATAGAGGTTCAGCTAAAAAACACCTTAAAGACAAGCTACGCTCAACTCGAACTGGATCGCCAAGCTGTTGAGATAGAGTCTAAAAGAGTACTTGAAACCCGACGCCAGCAGATTACTCAATGGATTGCTTTGGTATTAAGTTCGGGACCTAAGACACAATTGAACCGAGGTTTTAATATCGCCAAGGATCCGTTGACCGGAAAACCCGTCACCACAGCAGAACAAGCGTTAAGCATTAAGTCCATTCAGCTGGAGTTTCGTGACGGCAAACTCTTAGCAAATATTGATCAGGCAACGGGCATTCTCAAAGAATAACGCGTTTGTATCTACTAATTTAACCAGTCAAAAAGGGCGTTGTAATGAGCCAAAAATCCGAAAGTTTTAAAGAAAACTACCAAAAACTGCAACAAATTGCACAGAAGCTGTCCGATACTTCCGAGGTGGACATTGATGAACTTGTGCCGATGGTCGATGAGGCGACTCGTGCCTACCAGCTTTGTAAGTCGAGAATTGAAGCAGTCGAGACGGCCTTAAATAACCGCCTTGACAGTGAAAAACCTGGTTTAGAGGAGAGAAAAGATGGTTAAAGCAGTTATTTATCATAATCCGAGATGCTCTAAAAGCAGAGAAAGTTTTGCACTGTTAGCAGAGAAAGGTTTTGAAATTGAAGAGGTACGTTATTTAGAGACACCGCCTACAAAAGAGGTTTTGGCCGAACTGTGCCAATTATTAAATCTAAAACCACGCGATCTTGTCCGCACAGGCGAAACCTTGTTTAAAGAATTGGAGCTTAAGACGAACGATCAAAAAACAGACGACGAGTGGCTCACTCTGCTCAACAAGCATCCACAACTGATCGAACGTCCCATTGTTAAAGTTGGCAATAAAGCTGTGCTGGGCCGCCCACCCGAAAATATTTTAAAGATCTGCTAAATAAAACCTTCGAGATTTCCCCCTAGGATTCCTTAACAGCTTTTTAGATTCCCCTAAAAGCCTAAATTTTAGAGGTTCTATTTAAAACCTCACGTCTCAAGGTTGATGGCAACAATAGAAGCTTCATAAATAAGGCAAGCTATTTAAGTAGCTTTAACAGTTTAACCTCTGAACCCTAATCCGCGAGCCGCGAGTATAACTCCAAAACTAATGCCATTAAAGAAGTAGGGCGCACGGCAACTTTTTTTAACCAGGTTCTCTTGCGAGCCTGGTTAAGCGGCAGGCTTTGGTGTTATAAAAAACCAGGAATACAATTCAGGGTCGTAACTTACTTATAATTCATTTTCAATAACTTTCCGACAATGACCCTTTCTAATTTCTAATCGATTTTCTATAGAAAGCACTTGTCACCAGGCCTGGTCATTTAACGGGCTTAGAAGAAATGCGCTTCAAACTTTCTGTACTGTTTAAATAAGCCAGCAGAGTTGCACAAAAAACGTGATTTTTTGATTGAACTTAAATTGATCCAAGTTTTTAGAATCGGTCTTAAGTTATTCTTCACTTCGACTGAAAAACTCTGTGGTATTTATTTTTTCATCAAATATTTTATCCTGCTCTATTTTGGTGCAATTAGAGGGGGTTTAAAACTTGAGCAGGCCAGGCCAATCTTCAGCAAGATTGTCAAAACGTTATTGCCAGCAACGGCTTTTTAAATTACCTGTAGGTTGTTGGCTATAAAACCAAAGCTTGATCAGGACTTATTTTTTAAGTTGCTGATTAAAAAAGGCAACTTAAAATAAAGCACCGATTAAAACATCAACTTTCTTATTTGACGTTTGTTATTCAAGTCACAAGTAGCTGACAAACTTTTTACTTTAAAAAACCCACCGAATCCACCGCATTTAAAAAGTAGGGCATAAGAGTCACATCACAGATGTTTTATGTAAATACCAATTTAACATAATATATATTATACGAACAGTTTGGGCGAGAACGTGAGCAGGTCTCTAAAGCCTGTGGCTTCTATATAAAGCTTATATCTGAGGGTCACTTAACACTCTTCAGTGTTTTTATTAATTAAATCAAAGGCTTAAATCCTGATGATCGACCAAGTACTCTTGTACTGAATCAATGCCAAAAAAACCTTAAGCTTTTACCGAGCTTACACTCGTTTAAGCTCTAGCGACACAGTCAATGGTTATGCTAAATTTAAGCATCCTCACAGTGCCATCGATCACATGGTATAGAGACTATTAGACCTAACTTTAGGCATAAAAAAAGCCGAATCAACGGATTCGGCTTTTTTCTGTAAAGAGTATTTTTTTATTTGAATTTAGGCTTCGTAGCTCAAATAGCTTTCTATTCGGCCTTCTAGCGTTAAGTGGCTGAGCTGTTCATTAGCATAACCAACATTGGAACAATCGAAACCAATGCTAATAAAATCGGCACCCACGCCTTTTCTTCTTTGTTCTTTAAACCGACGATGCCTGCCACAAATGCAACAGGTCCTGCGACCCAAGAGATCGGTGGAAAGACAAATGCAAACAAGACAGCGATCACGCCGGCAACCATTCCAAGCGTCGCTGCGTTTCCAGGCTGATAGTTTCGTGTGTCCCGCATGTCGCTGGGTTGAGAGCTGGCCGAAGCCAAACGCCCTAAGATTGCGTTAATATCCGAATCTGACAGCTCGGGCTTTACTCGCTCAGCATTGCTCATTCCAAGCGTTATTTTCTTGTTTTTATAAAGCGTTTTAACCAAATCGTCCCATTGGGCATCGTCTGCTAATTGGTCAACCAGTGCGTGTGCGTCTTTTTTAATCGACATAGAATCCTCTCTTTTATTCGCTTTGAATCGATTTACACCGATTTTAACAGTCTTTCCAAGACTTTATTGGCTCGGCTAAATAACTTAAAAGCCTACAGTCTGG
>CAZVPH010000007.1:12357-14651 GCA_964628125.1 uncultured Thiosulfatimonas sp.
GCAAATAAATGCGTGCAAGCAAGTGCTTTAGACTACCTTTCTTATTTTTTTAGATTATTATATCTATTAATATTTTTTTTACGAATCCAAATCTTCGTTTAAACAAAAACCACCGACTTTAGGAGTTGTTTTTAGTATGGCACTAATGCCCGGCTTACAGTTAAACATTGGTCAACAGCTTAAATTAACGCCGCAGTTGCAACAATCGATCAAGATTTTGCAGTACTCTGCGTTAGAGGTGCAGCAGACGATAGAGGCGACGCTTGAAACTAACTTTATGCTTGAAATCGATGAAGAGCTGTTACTCGAAGATGAGTTGACACCTGAGCAGATCGTAGAGATGCAAGAAACCCAAAAGGAACAAAAAGAAGCTGAAGCCAACCCAAGTGAAGAGGCCCCTCTTGACATCAGCCAAGTGGACACGATTTCAGATGAGCTTGATATGGATTACAACTGGGATGAGGTTTACTCGGACCACACGGCCACTACATCTAACACACCGTCGGCTGATGATTACATGGGGGCAGAAACCTATACCGCCTCGGAGAAATCACTGCACGACCATCTGCGCTGGCAATCAGATGTTTTCAACTGGGACGAAGAGCAGGAGCTTCTAGCCACCTACTTAATAGATGACATTAATGAGGAAGGCTATCTAACCACTTCGCTAAATGATCTACTCGAAGAGATTAACCTTAGTCAAGAATCGACTTATACTTTAGACGTCCTAGCCTCCGTCTTGGCCATTATTCAACAGTTTGAGCCAACGGGTGTCGGCGCCCGCGACCTGCAAGAGTCTTTGCTTCTGCAACTAAAAAACCTGCCAAACAACCCTTTTGTTGTCACGGCTGTACAGTTAATAACCGATAACTTTGACTGGCTAACGCTTCGTGATAATAAACGCATTAAAAAACTTTACGGCCTTGACGATGAAGAACTTAGTCAGCTTTTAAGACTGATCCAATCCTTAAACCCACGCCCTGGCCGTGATTTTTCCTCGACTCAATCTGAGATAATCGTTCCTGACTTACGCATTAGACGCTCTAAGCAAGGCTGGTTGGTTGAATTAAACGCCAACGCATTTCCACGGCTGGCGGTCAACTCAACCTACATAGACCTGGCTAACACGCTTAACAATAGCGAAGAATCAAAGAAGATTAAAGAACAGTTGATTGAGGCGCGAGGCTTAATTAAAAGCATCCATAGTCGAGGCGAAACCTTATTAAGAGTCGGTCGTTTTATCGTTGAAAAACAGCACCTTTTTTTTGAAGAAGGTGAGCAAGCTATGCAACCATTGGTTTTGCGTGAAGTGGCTGATAACCTTGAGCTGCATGAGTCCACTATTTCAAGGGCGACCAGTCAAAAATACATGCAAACACCCCGCGGTACTTATGAGCTAAAATATTTTTTCTCAACCGGCGTCAGTCAATATGGCAGTGAAGACCAGTCTGCAACCTCAATCAAAGCCCATATTAAGGCGCTTATAGATCAAGAAGACCCGAACAAGCCTTTGAGCGATAACAAGTTAATGGGGCTTTTAGAGGAAAAAGAAATTTCAGTCGCGCGTAGAACGATTGCTAAGTATCGAGAAGCCTTAAATATCCCCTCCTCCAGTGAGCGTAAAAAACGCAATCAATTTAGGATGTAGAATTGATTGCCTTATGGATTGCTCTTATAATACGCGCATTATTTAATAAAAAATTAACCAAGGTTACCCGACATGAATCGAACAAATTTTGAGCAAATACAAGTTGCTGCTCAGCAACAGTGGGAGCATAAGGCGCAAGTGAAAGAGTACATGTCGGCGGTGAATCCCTCCATGCCCAAAATTGAAGTTGTTGACTATCCCAGCAGTCTGCATGAAGGGGGTGCTACTCGCACGGTTCCCTTTGATTTGTCGGCAACCTTGGAGACCAATTATCCAGCGACCTCGCCTAACTTAATGGCCAACTACTTACACATTTGTAAGGGAGATACCTTAAAGACCGATGTCTCAGCCACCTCTCAAATGTTTTACATTATTCGTGGTCATGGCCGTACGCAGATGAAAAATGGCACCATTGAATGGAAGCAAGGGGATCTTTTCACCCTGCCCGCCATGCCCGATGCTTTACATACCGCTAGTTCAGATGTCGCTATCTACTGGGTGCACGATGCTCCGCTTTTAAAATACTTGGGCGTTGAAGCCACTGTGCAACGGTTTGAGCCGGTGCTTTATACACATGAGCGTTTAACACAAGAGTTGGATGAAATTCGTAAAGTTGCAGAAGGCAGAAATCGAACCGGCTTCTTGC
>CAZVPH010000008.1:0-14430 GCA_964628125.1 uncultured Thiosulfatimonas sp.
AAAGCTGGTTCGTTTTTAGGTGCAGGCTCCGTCATTATTATGGATGATCAAACAGATATCGTTAAGGTCGTACAAAATTTAAGCCATTTTTACTGGGATGAATCTTGTGGTCAGTGTACGCCCTGCAGAGAGGGGACAGGTTGGTTATACCGTGTTTTAACTCGCATCGTTGAAGGTAAAGGCAAGCTGGAAGATATCCAAGCGTTAAAAGATGTCTCTGGAAAAATTTTGGGTAATGTCATTTGTGGCCTAGGCGATGCGGCCACCATTGGTGTGACCAGTGCTTTGGAGCACTTTGAAGATGAATTTATTCACTACATTGAACACGGATGTAGTATCTACGATCGTAAAGAATGATTCAGTTCGACTCAGAAATATGAGTCGGATCGAATTGTTTAGATCCATCAGAAAACTTAGGTTAATGAATTATGGTAAAAATTGAGATAAACGGACAAGTGGTCGAGGCTCAAGAGGGCGATATGCTCATTGACGTTGCAGATGATGCACAGATTCAAATTCCCCGTTTTTGTTACCACAAAAAACTTTCTATTGCTGCAAACTGTCGCATGTGTCTAGTTGAGGTTGAGGGTGCTTGGAAACCGTTACCTGCTTGTGCAACGCCCGTTACCGACGGCATGGTTGTGCACACAAAATCGGCTAAAGCCGTTGCGGCGCAAAAGTCTGTAATGGAGTTTTTACTGATTAACCATCCTCTTGACTGCCCCATTTGCGATCAAGGCGGCGAGTGTGAATTACAAGATGTTGCTATGGACTACGGGGATGATGTCTCACGTTATTCAGAAGCTAAACGCGTGGTCAGTGATCGCGATGCAGGTTCCCTGATAAAAACCGACATGACACGTTGTATCCACTGTACTCGTTGCGTTCGTTTTGGCCAGGAAGTGGCCGGGATGATGGAGCTGGGTGCAACTGGACGCAGCGAGTGGATGGAGATCGGGACCTACATTGAGAAATCTATTACTTCTGAAATGTCCGGTAATATGATTGATTTGTGCCCCGTAGGCGCTTTAACGTCCAAACCCTATCGCTATACCGCTCGCGCTTGGGAATTGAAAGCGCATTCCTCGATTGCCGCACATGACAGTATGGGATCAAATATTACGGTCCACTCCAAAAACAATGATGTTAAACGCGTTGTTCCGCGTGAAAACGAAGCCATCAATGAAGTTTGGCTCTCGGATAGAGATCGTTTTTCTTATGAAGGTGTTAACTCAGACAGCCGTTTAACGCACCCAATGATTAAACAGAATGGTGTCTGGATGGCTGAAGACTGGGAGACGGCGCTTGAGTTTGTGGTCACTGGCTTACAAAAAGTTTTGAAAGAGTCAAAAGAGGTTGGGGTACTTGCCTCAGCAAACTCTACTTTAGAAGAGTTGCACCTCCTACAAAAACTAGCACGCGGTCTTGGCGTTGAGAACATTGACTTCCGTCATCGTCAATCTGATTTCAGTCTGGATAAAACAGGCTTTAATGCTCCCAGTCTAACAACGGCCATCGCTGACGTTGAAGGGTTGGACGCAGTTCTGATCGTGGGTTCTTATTTGAGAAAAGAGTTACCGATCCTGAATCATCGTGTTCGTAAAGCCTTTTTAGAAGGTGCATCGATTACGGTAATTAACCCTGTTGTTTTCGATTTTAACTATAAGACTACGCAGCTAAGCAGTGACATCGGCATGGTTTTTAACCTGGCAGGAATTGCGAAAGCAACTCTTGAACTTGCGAATAAAAATGACCAGGCCTGGTTAGATTCAATCCAACCAAGCGATACACATAGAGCGATTGCAAAAACGTTGGTTGAGTCAAAGAACGCCAGTATTATGCTCGGACAAATCAGTCAAATGCATCCTGACTATGCTGTTCTCCAAAAACTAGCAAATTTGATCGCTGAAAACAGTACAGCAACGTTGAGTATTCTGCCTTTGGCTGCGAACGAAGTTGGCGCACATCTCGTTAATTTTTTACCGAAATCGGGTAAGAACAGTGCTGAAATGATCACTGCTGGGCTAAAAGCCTTTATAAACATGAACATTGAAGTCGAAGCAGATTTTACCGAAAGTGAACAAGCGACCACGGCAATGAAAAATGCAGAGTTTGTTGTCAATCTAACGGCGTTTGATACGCCACAGCAACGCGAATACGCAGATGTTATGCTGCCGATTGCAACCTTTGTTGAAACCGCGGGAACGTTTGTTAACGCGAACGGTGTAAAGCAGTCTTTCAAAATGTCAGTCGAACCTAAAGGCGAGTCTAAGGCTGCCTGGAAGGTGTTACGCGTACTCGGCAATATGTTTGATGTTGATGGCTTTGAATATGTCCACAGCAATGAAGTATTACGTGAGGTGCTTGATAACAAAACAGAAATGGTTGATCTGTCTACTGTTTCCTGTACCTTACCGAAAACTAATAATGATTCTAAAGTAGAGATTGTGTCACCCTATCAAGTGGATGGCATTGTTAGACGATCTCCTTCACTGCAAGCGACACCTGACGCCGATGCAACCACGATGGGAAGAGGGTAATACCGATGTTTGAAATGCTCCAAGCTTTTTTATCAACGTTTCTCTTCGACTGGTTGGCTATTTTAATTACCCTGGTTATTCAAGCTGTAGCCGTCATATTGCCAATTATGTTGGTGGTGGCATGGCTGACCTATGCAGAGCGTAAAGTTATTGGTTTTATGCAAGTTCGTATGGGGCCTAACCGGGTCGGTTACTTAGGGTTGCTGCAGCCGATTGCAGATGCCTTAAAGCTCATGAATAAAGAGGTTATTTTTCCGGACCAGGCAAACAAGTTTTTGTTTATTGTCGCGCCGGTATTGGCGATAGCGCCTGCCGTCGCAGTTTGGGCGGTCATCCCTTTCGCCGATGGCGTGGTGGTCTCTGACATCAACGCCGGAGTCCTTTATATCCTAGCGGTTTCGTCCATTTTAGTTTATGGCATCATCATCGCCGGTTGGGCTTCTAACTCTAAATATGCTTTTTTAGGGGCGATGCGTGGCGCTGCTCAGAAAATTTCTTACGAAATTGCAATGGGCTTTGCACTGGTTACCGTGTTAATGATTGCAGGAAGCATGAACCTAAGTGAGATTGTGAAAGGTCAGCAGGGCGGTATGCTTAACTGGTATTTACTGCCGTTGCTTCCGATGTTCTTTGTCTACTTTATTTCTGGGCTTGCTGAAACAAACCGGACACCTTTCGACGTTGTGGAAGGTGAAGCAGAGATCGTTGCTGGTTTCCACGTTGATTATTCAGGGATGACATTTGGTGTCTTCATGTTGGCGGAATACGCCATGATGATTCTTATCTCCTTTATGACCTCTATTATGTTTTTAGGTGGCTGGCTATCTCCATTTGAAGGCATCCCTTACCTAGAAGCTCTGTTTGCTTGGGTGCCGCAGTTTGGTTGGCTGGCGTTCAAAGTTTCCTTCTTGCTGTTCGTCTTCCTATGGTTGCGTGCAACATTCCCTCGATACCGCTATGACCAAATTATGCGCTTAGGTTGGAAGGTCTTGATTCCTTTAACAATCCTTTGGGTATTTGTTGTCGGTGTAATGAAATACTTCGACTTCGGTCCTTGGTTCAATTAATTTAGAGGATGACATGGTTAGATTTCTTAAGCATCAAATAAAAACATGGGGCCTCATTGATTTATTCAGAGGTATGCGCATTACCGGCAAATATTTTTTCAAACGAAAAATAACCGTTCGCTACCCAGAAGAAAAAACCCCCTTATCACCTAGGTTTCGTGGTCACCACGCACTGCGTCGTTATGAAAATGGCGAAGAGCGTTGCATTGCATGCAAATTGTGTGAAGCCGTTTGCCCAGCAAATGCGATTACGATTGAATCAGAAGAGCGCGAGGATGGTTCACGCAGAACGACTCAATATGACATTGATATGTTCAAATGTATCTACTGTGGTTTCTGTGAAGAGGCTTGCCCGGTTGATGCGGTTGTTGAGACACGAGTTTTTGAATATGACTTTCAAGAACGTGGTCTTCATATTATGACGAAAGACAAACTTTTAGAGTTTGGCGATAAACATGAAGCACAAATCGCTGCGGATCGCGCAGCTGATGCTAAATATCGATAACGGAAAGCGGACTCAATATGACATTTGAACTATTTATTTTTTATCTGTTAGCGACAGTGGCGAGTATTTCTGGGTTGATGATGGTCAGTGTCAAAAACCCAGTAAAGGCTGCACTGTGGTTAGCGGTGGCGTTTATTGCGACGGCAGGTGTTTGGATTATGGCGCAGGCTGAGTTCTTAGGCTTAGTTTTGATACTTGTTTACGTCGGTGCGCTTATGGTGCTGTTCTTGTTTGTGGTCATGATGTTGGACATCAATATCAGTGAAGTTAAGGAAAGATTTACCCAGTACTTACCTTTAGGAGTTATGGCGGCCGCAGCTATTTTTGCAATGATGTATTTAGTGATTGGTCCAGAGCATTTTGGGATAGAAGTTACTGGTGTTCCGGTAACCCATTCTGCAGATTACAGCAACACTAAAGCCATCGCACTGCCACTTTACACAACGCATGCTTACGCATTTGTCTTGGCAGCCGTTCTACTCTTGTTGGGGATTGTATCTGCCATCGCCTTAACCTTGCGCCGCCGTCCTACAACGGAGGTGTTATACCAAAGCGTTGATAAACAAGTTAAAACACTGGCTGTTGACCGTTTCCGAATGGTGAAGATGGCTTCTGTTAATGAAAAAAATATCCAGAGTAAAGAAGAGGACGACAAATGATTGCTCTTTCTGACCACCTGATTTTTGGTGCTGTCCTATTTACCATCAGTATGGCGGGTATTTTCTTAAATAGAAAAAACGTGATTATTCTCCTGATGTCGATTGAACTATTGCTGTTAGCAGTTAATACAAACTTGGTGGCATTTTCACATTATCTAAATGACGTCACGGGCCAGATTTTTGTATTTTTTATCCTAACCGTAGCCGCTGCTGAAGCTGCGATTGGTTTGGCGATCGTTGTTTTAGTATTCCGTAAACGTAAGAGCATCAGTGTTGATGACCTTAGTTCACTTAAAGGGTAGTTGTTAATGTTACACACTATTTTAACTTTAATTCTTGTTACTCCCCTTATTGGTGCCCTGATAGCAGGCTTATTCGGCCGTCAAATTGGTCGAAAAGGTGCACATTTTGTGACGATTGTCGGGGTGGCTATTTCAATGCTGCTTTCGGCTTACGTTTTCAATATGTTTGTCCTAAACAGTACGGAAGCTTATAACGCCAGTCTCTATACTTGGATGGCAACCGACGGCATTCGTTTTGAAATTGGTTTTATGATTGATCAGCTTTCGGCAACGATGATGTTGGTAGTGACATTTGTCTCATTAATGGTTCACATCTACACCGTAGGCTATATGGATCATGATGAGGATTATGACTATAACGACCCTTACTATCAGCGCTTCTTCAGCTACATCTCGTTGTTCACCTTCTCAATGCTCTCTCTGGTCATGGCAAATAATTTCCTACAGCTTTTCTTTGGTTGGGAAGCGGTTGGTTTAGTCTCTTACTTGCTGATTGGTTTCTATATGAAACGTGAATCGGCAGTTCAAGCGAATTTAAAAGCTTTCTTAGTCAACCGTGTCGGTGATTTAGGCTTCTTGCTTGGGATAGCGATGGTATTCGTTTACTTCAATACCATGGATTACAACGAGTTTTTTGCGCAGTTGGCTTCCAACCAAGATGTCATGATTGAAGTCATTCCTGGTGTTGAGTGGTCGATGATTACATTGTTGTTGATTCTGCTCTTTGTGGGTGCAATGGGTAAATCGGCTCAAATGCCTTTACACGTTTGGTTGCCGGAATCGATGGAAGGTCCTACGCCTATTTCAGCCCTAATCCATGCTGCCACCATGGTCACCGCAGGTGTGTTCCTAATTGCTCGTTTATCTCCGGCGTTTGAGCTGTCAGAGGTTGCTTTGAGCGTTGTGTTGATTATCGGTGCTTTAACTGCATTCCTAATGGGTCTACTGGGATTAATTCAGACAGACATTAAACGTGTTGTTGCTTACTCAACACTCTCGCAACTTGGTTACATGATTGCTGCGATGGGGGCTTCGGCCTACGCGGCGGGCATGTTCCATGTATTGACGCACGCGTTCTTTAAAGCCCTGTTGTTCTTAGCGGCGGGTTCGGTCATCATCGCGATGCACCACAAGCAAGAAATATCTGATATGGGCGGTTTAAAAAAATACATGCCGATTACCTATGTTGCGATGTTGATTGGTTCTTTAGCTTTAATTGGTTTTCCAGGTTTCTCGGGCTTCTTCTCAAAAGACAGCATCCTGCTTTCGCTGAACGAAGCTGAACGTTTTGGTTCCTATTTCTCTTACATTCTATTGATGGCAGGGGTCTTTATCACCGCGTTTTACAGCTTCCGTATGTTCTTCATGGTCTTCCATGGCGAAGAGAGTGAGTATGTTAAAACCCATAAAATTAAAGAATCACCTTGGGTGATCACCGTCCCGTTAGTGTTGTTAGCGATTCCGGCGACCTTTATGGGCATTCCAATGATTGAGCCTATGTTAAATGGCAGTTACTTTGGTGACTCAATTTACGTACAGCCTGCAAATGATGTTATGAACGCGGTCTATACCGGTTACTTCCAAGGAGTTGCGGATTTTGTGGTGAGTTCGTTCATGACACTGCCAGTTATTCTCGCGTTATCAGGTGTATTTTTAGCCTGGTTACTTTATGTGAAAATGCCGACTATGCCGGCCAAGATTAAAAAGATGTGTCCACGTGGTTTTTATGTACTCGACAATGCCTACGGTTTCGATCGTCTAAACGACTTGATATTCGTTAACGGTACGCGTAAATTTGGCCATTTCTTGAGTCGTGTGGTTGACACCAAAATAATTGATACTGGCATGGTTACAAATACCTTTATGGCGGTCGCTAACTCTGCAAATGTGTTGCGCCAAAGCCAGACAGGTTTCATGTATCACTATGCGTTTGTCATGATTTTAGGTCTACTAGCCATGCTGGTTTGGACACTTTGGTAACTAAGAAGAATAAGAAGATAAGGGACTGGAATTCATGCTAACAAGCTTTCCTATTTTAAGTACATTAATATGGCTACCAATATTGGGTGGTCTGTTGGTACTGTTTGCAGGCCGTAATAACGAGACTTTCGCTAAGTGGACCTCATTAATCACGGTTGCATTAACGTTTATTGTCTCGCTTCAACTCTGGACCGGTTACGACAATACAACTGCTTCCATGCAGTTTGTAGAGAATGTTGCCTGGGTTCCCATGTTTAACATCCACTACCACCTAGGGGTTGATGGCTTGTCGATGCCGCTGGTATTGCTGACCACCTTTACCCAGGTTTTAGTGATAGTCTCTGCCTGGGATATTATTAAGGACCGAGTAGAGCAGTACATGGGGGCTTTCTTAATCATGGGTGGCATCATGGTTGGTGTGTTTGCTGCACTGGATTCGATTCTCTTCTATATTTTTTGGGAAGCACTTTTAATCCCAATGTTTATTGTGATCGGGAAGTGGGGTGGGCCGCGTCGCGTTTATGCAACCTTAAAATTCTTCCTATATACTTTTTTAGGCTCGGTTTTCATGTTGGTTTCGTTCCTATACATGTATTACCAGTCTGGCAGCTTTTCTATTTTAGAGTTCCACGGCATGCAGCTGGGGATGACTGCTCAAATACTGATTTTCTTGGCATTTTTGGCCGCTTTTGCGGTAAAAATTCCAATGTTCCCGGTTCACACCTGGTTACCCGATGCGCACGTCGAAGCACCGACCGCGGGCTCAGTGGTTCTGGCTGCTATCATGCTAAAAATGGGTGGTTATGGCTTTGTCCGTTTTAGCTTGCCAATTACACCTGACGCGTCAATGACTCTTGATTGGTTAATCATAGTGCTGTCCCTCATTGCAATTGTGTATATCGGGATCGTTGCACTGGCACAAAGCGATATGAAAAAATTGGTCGCTTACTCCTCTATTTCGCACATGGGCTTTGTCACGCTGGGTATGTTCTTAGTGTATGGCATTCTTCAGTCCACTGGCTCCGTGCAGGGCGCGCAACTTGGAATGGAAGGGGCGATGGTCCAGATGATCTCTCACGGCTTTATTTCAGGCGCAATGTTCTTAGCGATTGGTGTTTTATACGACAGAATGCAAACACGTGAAATTTCTGCCTACGGTGGTGTGGCGAATAAAATGCCTTGGTTTGTGATGTTCATGGTCATTTTCTCGATGGCGAACGTTGGACTGCCAGGAACCTCTGGGTTCGTAGGGGAGTTCATGGTTATTATGAGTGCCTTTAAAGCCAATATTTGGTACGGCGTACTGGCTGCTCTGACCTTGGTGATTGGAGCTGCTTACACATTGTGGATGGTGAAACGCGTTTTCTTTGGCCCTGTAAGCAATGAGAATGTTGAAAAGCTGCAAGATTTGAATAAACGCGAATTTGCAATGCTGGCGACATTAGCGATTGTCATTATTGCGCTGGGTGTGTTCCCAAGTCCGTTAATAGATGTCATGCAGACGTCGGTTGAGCAGTTACTTGTTCAAGCAACAACCTCTAAACTTTAATTCTGAATAGGTGAGTTAACACTATGAACTTTGTGATTCCAACATTTGCACCCGCGATACCAGAGATGGCGTTACTGGCGCTGATCTCTTTTATTTTGGTTGCGGATACTTTTTGGTCAAAGCGTTATCAATTTGCGACCTATTATGCAACTCAGATAAGTTTACTCGTTGTTGGTTTCCTGGTACTAAGCAGTTTCACGACCGTACAAGTCATCACTTTTGATGGCAGTTTTGTGCGTGATACTTTTGCGGACGTACTTAAGCTGTTTACCATTGCGGTCTCAATGGGTATTTTCCTGTTTTCCAGAGAATATCTGGTACAGCACAAGTTTTTCAGTGGCGAGTATTTTGTATTAGGTCTGTTCGGTGTTTTAGGGATGTTCGTCATGATCTCTGCCCACAACATGATCACTATGTACCTAGGCTTAGAGATTATGTCTCTGGCGATGATCGCGATGATTGCTCTGCGCAGAGACTGTAAGTTTGCGGTAGAAGCCGCACTTAAGTACTTTGTGCTTGGTGCCTTAGCAACGGGTATGTTGTTGTATGGCTTCTCAATGATTTATGGTGCAACCGGCTCGATCACTTTCCCAGAGATGGCCAAAATCATCGCTTCTGGCCAAGTCGACAGTGTTGTGCTTTCATTTGGTGTTGTGTTCGTGGTGATCGGTTTGGCCTTCAAGCTAGGCGCAGTGCCATTCCATATGTGGGTACCAGATGTGTATCACGGTTCGCCAACAGCGGTTACTCTGTACATAGGTACTGCGCCTAAAATTGCCGGTTTTGCAATGCTCTATCGACTACTGGCAGAGGGCATGCCGGGATTAATCGAAGATTGGCAATCTCTCATCGTGATCATTGCGATCCTTTCGATGGTAGTAGGTTCGATTATTGCAATTGTGCAGGATAATCTTAAGCGACTGCTGGCCTATTCAGGAATTGGACATATCGGTTTTCTATTGTTGGGTGTGATTGCCGCGACACCTGAAGGTTATTCAGCATCGATGTTTTACGTTATTGTTTACGCAATAAGTGGCGTAGCCGGTTTCGGAATGATTGTTGCCCTCTCAAGAACTGGCAAAGAATTTGATGCAGTTTCCGATTTTAAAGGATTGGCTGTTCGCAATCCCTGGCTGGCTATCATGATGTTGATTGTCATGTTTTCGATGGCAGGTATTCCACCTTTCGTAGGTTTCTGGGCCAAGATTGTTGTCATTGAAGAGGTGATCAAAGCCGGCTTTACTTGGCTTGCCGTTATTGCCGTCATCGTGGCGGTTATCAGTGCTTTTTACTACCTAAGAGTGGTTAAGGTTATGTATTTTGATAAACCAGAGGAACCAACGCCACTTGAACCTGTTAACGCAAGTTTAACCTGGGGAGTCAGCTTCACGGCCTTATTGTTGCTTTTATTAGGACTGTTCCCAAGCTCATTAATCGATCTTTCTTACAACAGTCTGAAGATGCTCTAAAAATATAAAAAATTAATAAAAGCTCAGTATACTGAGCTTTTTCACATAAGGAGCTCACCATGGATTTATCGCAAGCTGTTTGGCTACTACTTGTAACCGCCATTATTTTAGCAAATATCCCTTTTATCCTAGGGAACCGGTTATTTTTATTTATTAAAGTGCCACATAAGTCTATTGTAGTGAACCTTATTGAGTGGTTTTCGTATTTTGTTTTAACGGGCGTTTTTGCCTACCAGCTTGAAATGAAAAGCATGGGGCATGCTTCTCAACAAACTTGGGAGTTTTATACCATCACGTTGTTCATGTTTATGATTTTCGCTTTCCCAGGCTTTATCTACCGCTATAACCTGAAGAAGTTTCTAAGAAAGTAAATAAGTGGCATTAAATCACAATAGGGGTTGCTAAATTCTGAGAACCCCCTATAATACGCCATATCGAAACAGGAAGCGCTCCTGGTTTGATTAGAAATTATCGCGGGGTGGAGCAGTTTGGTAGCTCGTCGGGCTCATAACCCGAAGGTCATAGGTTCAAATCCTGTCCCCGCTACCACATTCTAAAACCTGATTCTGAAGTACTTTATGTGCGATTAGGAGTCAGGTTTTTTTTCGTCCAAAATTCCTGCCATCGGTTTTAAAATGAACGTATCTGTTCAGCTTGCATCCAATAAAACTGCTATTAAGACTGGTATTGCTTTAGTTGAGGTTTCAGCTTAGTTCTCTAGCCATCCGTATTGATTGGTTCTTCCAAGCAGTCTATAAGGCGCTGTACTTGGCGTTTGCAGCAACCATTGCCATCTGATGCATAGGTCTTAACCCTGACCTTTTCAAGTGTGTCTGCACCTTCAACGATGGCTTTGATGACATCAATTCTGAGGACGTCATTACAGACACATAAGTTGCGGTTTAAATCCCGGGTCAGGATTTCGGGGAGCTTGCTTAAAGCGTCTTCTATCATATTGGTCATCTAGCCTGTGAATCAATCAGTGTTGGGTTGGAGTTTTTAAGATCGACCAGGCCTGGTCGATTAGACACCGTTTGAATTACTTGTTTCAAAAATGGCAAAATATCGCTAATTATTGGCTTTTAGCCATAAATAGGGCGCTTTCCAAACTTAGACAGACAGACATAAATCCAGATTTATGACAAAAAACAGTGTCTGTCAAACCGGTGACGGCATTAAGCTCGACCTCTCTTAAACCGCGAAATCGCTTAGGCAAGTGATTTTCTTGTCCGTTACAAAACACGCCAAATTGTTCAGCACTTCTTGGATAAACCACGCGTTTAATCTCTGGACGCGAACGTATAAAGTCTTTAAAGGGCAGGTTCTTCTCTAAGGTTAAAATACCGTCTTCAACCGTTTGCGCATAAGCTTCCAGTTCGACGACAACTTGGGCTTCTTTTATGGCAGCTTTGATGAAATTATTCAAAATAACTGTCGTAAAATCAATGGCTTTTTCAAAGGCTAGAGTTTGTACCTCAGGCTCCTCAACCGATGAGGTGTTCATCATGCCAATAAGCATTGACACTGAAGGGCGCGGGTCTTCTGTAAAAAGTCCGTTATCAACGGCATCGACATCGCTGACGAGTTTGTTGTCTACCCACTGAAGTGCAAACTGGATTTCATAGTCGCCCTTAAGACCTTTTTTGGCCAAAATACGCTTTCCGAAATGTCGCCATACTAACCCTGCAGTCGCATAAGGAGTGCCGTCTTCTCTCGCTTCGGTAAAACTGTTCTGGTGATGATCAAACCTCAGTGTTTCGGGACTGTATTCCGCACCAACATCCAGAACAATGTCGGCTTTTTTAATGATCTCATCGTCTCTTGTTCGAATGATCTCTCGATCTTCAATCATTAGGATCATTGAGATAGCGAACACTTCGTCGGCGTGAAACCTGCCTGAATGGGTTACGATCATGTTGGGTCCTTTTTATGAGTTACGCGGTGTGATTAAGCTGCAAATTCAAGATAGCTTAATTGTGAAGTTATGATAATAGCCGCATTGATTTAAATGGTGTTAAGCCAAAGCTTGTTATTTTAACTTTTTTTTAAGAGGCTTATCCCAGAGTAAGTCGTCGATATCCTAAAACGGCTTTTTTAAGACAGACAATTGCGCTATTTATGTCGTTTATGAACAAATTATAGTAGTAAGAGAGATAGGTTGGGGCAGAAGTAGGAGTGTATAAGATTTCTACAAAACAGGGGCGTTTTTGTAGAAACCTTATAAGAACGGCGGGACAGTCCGAGCTGATGAGTTAGGCTTCGGAGTTCTGCTTGGCTTGTGCAGCGGCTAAATCTTTATGAACCTGTTCCATGTCTAGCTCGACTACTTGTTTAATCGCATCTTCTAACGCATTGCCAGGGATGGCACCTGGATTAGAGAAGATAACGATCCCTTGGCGCATAAAGCTAATGGTCGGAATAGAGCGAACTTGAAACATGTCGGCTAACTCTTGCTCTTCTTCAACGTTGATCTTGCAAAAAGCAATGTTTGGATACTTTGTAGCGATTTCTTCGAATACGGGGCCAAACTGTTTACAAGGGCCACACCACTCCGCCCAAAAATCTAAAATAACTATTTCGTTATTCTGAACCGTGTCTTCAAATTGATCCGCTTTTAAGTTAATAACAGCCATGTGATTTCCTTTCTACGTTTAAGATTTAAATAAATTAAAGACTTGGACTTTGAAGGTTTAAACCCTGGGGTTACCGCCTTCGGTCAAGAGTGCTGGGTTTAAGTACTGTTTTAAAGTGGCTTCGTCGAGCCCTGTCATCTCTAGAGCAACCGCCAGCACGGGTCTTCCGGAGCGATAAGCTTCTTTAGCAATCGCAGCACCTTTCTCATAGCCCACTACGGTGTTTAAAGCGGTGACTAAAATAGGATTTACATCCAACGCTTTTTGAATATTCTCTTGATTGACAGTGAAGCCTTTAATGGCCAGGTCTGCCAGTTGTAGTGAGGCATTTGCGGCGATTTTGATACTTTGCAAAAGGTTTAATGCAATCATAGGCAGCATAACATTCAGTTGAAAGTTGCCCGACTGTGCGCCTATGGTAATCGCGGTGTGATTGCCCATTATTTGAGCGGCGACCATTGCTACCGCTTCCGGAATAACAGGGTTTACCTTGCCCGGCATGATTGAGCTGCCTGGTTGGAGTGCCGGCAACTGAATTTCGCCCAGGCCTGCTAAAGGCCCTGAATTCATCCAGCGCAAGTCATTCGAAATTTTCATCAAGCTCGCAGCCAAAACGTTAAGCTGACCGCTCAATTCCAATGCAGTATCTTGCGAGCTTAAACCGACAAACAGATTTTCCATGGGTTGGAACTCAATGGCCGTGATGGTCGATAGATTTGCTGAGACTAAGCGCCCAAAATCAGGGTGAGCGTTGATACCTGTGCCAACGGCCGTACCACCTTGTGGCAGTTTTTGAATCCGTTTCTGGGTCTCTTTTAAACGGCTAATATTGTCTATAATTTGCACACGCCAACCTGAAAGCTCCTGGCTCATTTTGACAGGCGTGGCGTCCATTAAATGCGTACGTCCAGTTTTAATAATATGCGCTAACTCTTTTTCGCGGTCCGCAATGGTCACAGACAGGTGTTGTAGTGCCGGCAGGAGAGACTCTTCCAGCGCAATGGCCGCAGCAACATGAATCGTTGTAGGGATGACATCGTTTGAACTTTGGCTCATGTTGATGTCATCATTTGGATGAACTTCAACGCCCGTCAATTGCTTGGCGAGTGTGGCTAACACTTCGTTAGCGTTCATGTTAGTACTGGTGCCTGAACCGGTCTGAAAAACGTCAATTGGAAACTGGTCTAAATAGCCACCTTTAATGACCTCTTGTGCGGCGGTTTGAATCGCATTCGCTTTCTCTTCACTTAAGAGGCCGAGTTCATGGTTGCTGCTTGAACACGCAAACTTAACGTAACTTAACGCTTTAATAAAATCACTTGGCATGGGGATACCACTGATGGGAAAATTATTGATTGCGCGTTGTGTTTGAGCACCATAGAGCGCATCAATAGGCACTTCTAACTCTCCCATGCTGTCTGTTTCGATTCGAGTTAAGAGGTTTTTATGGATTTCTGAAGTAGGCATTTAGAGGGGTCTTTTATATAAGTGATTGAGGGTTATTCGTGTTTTAATAACTTATAATTAGTATTAAATATCGAGATTGAATGGGGTGCATTTTACGCCTGTTTGCTTCAAAAATACAATCACAACACAATAAGGTTTTTGAATGAGCTTTGATCAAAGTGCTTTTGCAACTGAAATGCTGAACAACACGCTTTGGTGGCGCTGTTCGGTTGGAGGGGAGAATGAATAATATGAGTTGACGGGGGCTTTGAAAGATTTG
>CAZVPH010000009.1:0-14320 GCA_964628125.1 uncultured Thiosulfatimonas sp.
GCCGCCGCCGTGCTGAAAGGCCGAAAAATCTCGGACAAGGTCGAGTTGGCGTTGGCGGTGCCTGGATCAGGCCTGGTGAAACAGCGAGCCGAAGCAGAAGGCTTGGATAAGATTTTTATCGACGCAGGATTTGAGTGGCGTAACCCCGGGTGTTCAATGTGCTTGGCGATGAACGCCGACAAACTGCCGGCTGGAAAACATTGTGCTTCCACTTCAAACCGTAACTTTGAAGGGCGTCAAGGTGCTGGAGGGCGGACGCATTTGGTCAGTCCAGAGATGGCGGCCGCTGCAGCGATTGCAGGACATTTTGTTGACGTGCGTGATTACATCTAACCGAGCAGGAGTGGAGATAAGATGGAAAAGTTTATAAAGAAAACCTCAATTGTTGCCCCGATGGATCGTGCGAACGTCGATACTGATGCGATTATCCCTAAGCAGTTTTTAAAATCTATTAAGCGTTCAGGTTTTGGGCCTAATTTATTTGATGAGTGGCGTTACGAGGACGTGGGTCAGCCGGATTCGGATAACTCCAAGCGTCCATTGCGCAAAGATTTTGTGCTGAATCAACCACGTTATCAGGGAGCAAAAATTCTGTTAGCACGTGAAAACTTCGGTTGTGGATCCAGTCGTGAACACGCGCCTTGGGCACTCAAAGATTATGGTTTTGATGTAATTATTGCCCCAAGCTTTGCGGATATCTTTTTTAATAACAGTTTCAAAAACGGCATAGTGCCGATAGTGTTGGACGAAAAAATTGTCGACGAACTGTTTAAAGAGGTTTTTGCAGAAGAGGGTTATCAGCTAACCGTGGATTTAGAAGCGCAAAAAATCATTAAATCCAGTGGCGAATCGATTGCATTTGAAGTCGACGCCTTTAGAAAGCACTGCTTAATGAATGGCCTGGATGACATCGGTTTAACCTTGGCGCATCAAGACGATATTAAAGCCTATGAGGCCAAAACTAAAAAGATCAGTCCCTGGCTGTTTGGTTAAATTTACTTAGTTTAGTCTCGTCGACTGGTTTTTTAAGTCGAGTCAGCGTTGGCGGTTGCATCGATTTCGGTAGGTGTTGAAAAATGACCAGGCCTGGTCGATTTCACATAACGTTTAAAGACCATTAAAAGAATATTTAAAAGAATTAAGAGTTAATAACATGACATTGAAAGTATTAGTTTTACCCGGCGACGGCATTGGGCCAGAGATTATGGCAGAAGCGATTAAAGTTTTAGAGTCCCTAAAACGTTCTGAAAATTTAGACATCGAGTTGACCGAAGACTTAGTCGGCGGTGCAGCGTACGATGTGCACGGCGTACCACTAACAGATGAAACCATGGCAAAAGCAAAAGCAGCCGATGCGGTATTGCTAGGGGCTGTTGGTGGTTATAAGTGGGAGTCGTTAGACATTTCCGTGCGTCCTGAAAAAGGACTGCTGCGCCTGCGCTCTGAAATGCAATTGTTTGCAAATCTGCGTCCCGCGTATCTGTTTCCACAATTGGCAGATGCGTCAACCTTGAAGCCTGAAGTGGTGGCAGGGTTGGATATTTTGATTGTCCGTGAATTGACCGGTGGTATCTATTTTGGACAACCACGCGGAATTCGTGTGTTAGAAAACGGTGAGCGCGAAGGCTACAACACCTACGTTTACAAAGAGTCAGAAATCACACGCATTGCACACGTTGCATTCCAAGCCGCAATGAAACGCGGTAAAAAATTGACTTCCGTTGATAAGGCCAACGTTCTGGAGGTCACCGAGCTGTGGCGCGAAGTCATCGATCTGGTCGGGCAGCAGTACCCAGAAGTGACCGTGAACCATATGTACGTCGATAACGCGGCGATGCAGTTGGTCTATAAACCAAAGCAGTTTGACGTTATGGTCACGGGTAACATGTTTGGCGACATCTTGTCGGATGAAGCCTCCATGTTGACTGGCTCAATCGGTATGTTGGCTTCAGCTTCTTTGGACGCGAATAACAAAGGAATGTATGAGCCAAGTCATGGTTCTGCACCTGATATCGCAGGTAAAGATTTAGCGAATCCATTGGCGACCATTTTATCCGTAGCGATGATGTTACGTTATACCTTAGGGCGCGAGGACTTAGCCGTCAAAATTGAAAATGCGGTCTCTAAAGTGTTAGATCAAGGCCTGCGTACCGGAGATATTTTCTCAGAAGGTATGACCAAGGTTGGCTGTCGTGAAATTGGGGATGCGGTCGTAGCAGCTCTTTAAAACTGCGTGAAACGACTGGATTTAACGCCATGAGAAATCACTTCACGATTACGGTTACGGATGTGCATGGCGCACGTCATTACTCGTTTAAACAGTTTGTGCGCAAGTTCCTGTGGATTTTTTTAGCAACTTTCCTAACTGTTTGGGCGGTCGGTGGTGCCTCGATCCTCTGGCTGAACCATAAGGCAGATCGTGTTGAATTGACACATAAAGCCTCAGTTAAAGTCTTCACCGAGAGTCTTAATAAAACGCGCATCGATTATGAACGATTGTTGATTGAGAAGACCCGGTTGGAAGAGGAGTTGCTACACACCAGCTCTCAGGTAGCTTTTCTAGATCAGGCGTTGCAAGGGCTTGAGGAACTCGTTGGTGAGAGCGACTCTGAAGCAGAGATTGATGTGCCGCCCTTGCCATTGGACGAACGCGTCAAGCGTGTGCAACTGAACTCTTTGGGCAAAAGCATCATGATGTCAATGGTGCCCAGTGGTCCAGCGGTTGCAAGCTTTAAAGGTTTAACCAGCCTTTATGGAACGCGGGTTCATCCAATTACGGGCAAACGCCACCTCCATGGTGGAATTGATTACCGAGGGCGGACAGGCGATGCAGTCATTGCAACCGCAGATGGGGTGGTTAAATACTCCGCCATGAACCGTGAAAGTGGCTTTGGAAACCTGGTTACTTTGGTGCATGCCAATGGGTTTATGAGTCGTTATGGGCACTTGAGCAAGCGTACTGTGAAGGTTGGCGACTATGTCCAGAAAGGCCAGAAGATTGGTGAAATCGGCAGTACAGGTCGCTCTTCGGGGCCGCACTTGCACTATGAAGTTTGGTTTTTATATAAACGACTCAATCCACAAGCCTTTCATGATTGGTCAATTGAGAAGTATGATGAACTGTTTACAAAAGCGAAAGGGGTTCCATGGGGTTCTTTAAGTCAAGCCGTCGACAAGCACGTCAAGAAGGTGGAAAAACAATTATTGCCGAAGGCTGTCTCATTAAAGGTGAGGTCGCCGATTTAAAAGGTGCTTTACACGTAGACGGTCATATCGATGGCATTATCAACAGCGAATACGATCTTTCGATTGGACAGACTGGACACGTCTCAGGCTTAATTAAAGCGAAGCAGATTGTCTTAAGCGGCATCCTAGAGGGCAGGGTTGCGTGCGAAAGTATTGAAATCCTGCCAACCGGTAAGTTGATGGGCGAGCTGATCAGCGGCAAGTTTTCGTTGGAAGTAGGCGGCAAGTTTATCGGGCAGAGCCATGAAATGACCGAAGGCGGTTTAGTGGTCAGTCTGCCGGAGACTTTTGAACAGTTGAATCGTTTATCGCAAACGGTTGCGTTAAACAGAGTGCGGTCGGCCAAAGAGAATGATCCAGATAAACGGATGGATGGGGCAGAGGAGTGAGACATTAGACTCTCGCCAACACGCCTATTTTAGTGATAAATCAGACAAAAATTTAGTTTTTACTCCTTTGGGGTAGGCATCGCACACTCGACCTTACGAGTTTTGAGTTTAAACAGACCGTGTATTTTGTCACGGTGCGGTGGTAAACAGTATTAAAAGGATAAGAAATGACAAAGTTATATGATGTCGCCGTTGTAGGTGCAACTGGTGCAGTGGGCGAAACGGTTTTAAAGGTGCTTGAAGAGCGCAACTTTCCGGTCAGGAATCTATACCCGCTTGCGAGCAGTCGCTCTGCGGGGACCAAAATTCAGTTCGCAGGTAAGTGGATTAAGGTTCTGGATTTGGCAGAGTTTGATTTTTCTCAAGTGCAGATTGGACTGTTTTCTCCGGGGGCAAGCGTTTCAAGAATTTATGCGCCTAAAGCGGCGGCGGCGGGCTGTATTGTGATTGATAATACATCCGAGTACCGTTATGAGGATGATATCCCTTTAGTCGTGCCAGAAGTGAATCCAGACGCGGTTGCAGGGTATAAAGCGCGCGGAATTATCGCCAACCCAAACTGCTCGACGATTCAAATGCTGGTCGCTTTAAAGCCGATCTACGATGCGGTTGGTATTAAACGCATTAACGTTGCAACTTACCAAGCGGTTTCTGGTACAGGCAAAGAGGCGATTGAAGAGTTGGCTAAGCAGACCGCAAATCTCTTAAACATGAAGCCAATTGAGATGGAGGTGTATCCTAAGCAGATCGCCTTTAACGTGATTCCACAAATTGATGTGTTCATGGAGAACGGCTACACCAAAGAAGAGATGAAAATGGTGTGGGAGACTCAGAAAATTTTGGGCGACACTAACATTAAAGTGAACCCTACCGCTGTACGAGTACCGGTCTTTTTTGGACACAGTGAGGCCATTCACATTGAAACAGATCGAAAAATCACCGCAGCAGAGGCTAAAGCTTTGATGCAAGCGGCTGAAGGTATTGTCTTGATTGATGAGCATGTTGATGGCGGCTATCCAACCGCTGTCAGCGATGCGGTGGATACAAACTTGGTATACGTTGGGCGGATACGTGAAGATATTTCAACCGAAAAGGGGTTGAATATCTGGGTTGTCGCAGACAACGTGCGTAAAGGGGCAGCGACCAATACGGTTCAAATCGCTGAGCTTTTGATTAAAAACCACATCTAGACAGTGATTAAAATTGCACTGGGGATTGAGTACCAAGGCACTCAATATTGCGGGTACCAACGGCAACTCGATTGCCCAACGGTCCAAGCGCACTTAGAGCGTGCCTTGTCGGATATTGCCAATGAGCCGATTGCATTAAGTTGCGCGGGCCGTACCGATACCGGAGTGCATGCAGTCGGTCAAGTGGTGCATTTTCAAACAAAGGCAGTGCGACATCTAAGAGCATGGATTGAAGGTGCCAACACTAAGTTGCCATTGGATATTCGAATCAGTTGGGCAAAACAGGTGCCCGATGAGTTCCATGCACGTTATTCTGCAGGCTCTCGCCACTATCGTTATGTGGTTTATAATCGTCGTGTGAACTCGGCGATCCTCGCGCACCGAGCCACTTGGGTTTATACACGCTTAGACGCTGATGCAATGCACCAGAGCGCACAAAAGCTCTTAGGCGAGCACGATTTTAGCTCCTTTAGGGCTTCTGGTTGCCAGGCAAACAATGCGATCCGAACGGTGGAAACAGTCTCCGTTAAACGTAAAGGCGACTTTGTTTTTATTGACATTCAAGCCAACGCTTTTTTGCACCACATGGTTCGTAATATCGTTGGTACGCTTTTGCCCGTCGGACTGGCCGAGAAGTCGGTTGAATGGCTTGGTGAGGTTCTGGCCGAAAAGGACCGAACCAAAGCAGGACCGACCGCCCCAGCCGATGGACTTTATATGGTGAATGCTTTCTATCCAGAAAAATACGCCATTCCAAGAGTGGCGCTAGATGAGGTGCTGTGGCAGTGAGCCTGACGAATCGTAGAACACGTGTTAAAATCTGCGGCCTAACGAGTGTCGAAGACGCCTTGTTAGCAGTGAACAGTGGAGCCGACGCGATTGGTTTGGTGTTTTATGCACCCAGTCCGCGCCATGTCACAATTGACCAGGCCTGCTCAATTGCAGACGCAATGCCAGCCTTTATCACTAGGACGGCGCTGTTTGTGAACCCAGAGGCTGACTATGTTAACGCCGTGTTAAGCCGCGTTAAAATAGATTTGATACAGTTTCATGGCGATGAAAGCCCCGAATTTTGCGAACAGTTTGGCAAGAGTTATATTAAGGCGGTTCGGATGCGTGATGGACTGGATTTAAGCTCAATGCAAACCCATTACAGTAACTCAGCAGGTCTGTTGTTGGATGCCTATAAAAAAGGGGTTCCAGGGGGGACAGGCGAGCAGTTTGACTGGTCAAACATTCCACCAGATATCGCACACAAAATAATTTTGGCCGGCGGTTTAAACGTCGATAATGTTCAGCAAGCGATTCAACAAGTGGCGCCGTGGGCGTTAGACGTCAGTGGGGGGGTTGAAGCCTCTAAAGGAGTCAAGTCTGCTGAAAAAATACACACATTTATGCAACACGTTATGAGGTCTGTCCAGTGACAATCGATTATTCTAAATACCCTGATGAACAAGGACATTTTGGTCCTTATGGAGGCATTTTTGCCCCAGAAACACTAATGGCCGCATTGGAACAACTTAACCAGGAATACACCCGTGTTAAGCGCAACCCTGAGTTTTTAAAAGAACTGGCGGAAGACCTACAGAATTACGTCGGTCGCCCGACGCCACTCTATTACGCAAAGCGTTGGTCTGAGACCTTGGGCGGCGCCAAAATCTATTTAAAACGTGAAGATTTGAACCACACCGGTGCGCACAAAGTGAATAATGCGATTGGCCAAGCACTCCTTGCGAAGCGTTTAGGTAAAACACGCATCATCGCTGAAACAGGCGCAGGTCAACATGGGGTCGCCACTGCGACGGTCGCAGCGCGCTTAGGATTAGAGTGCGTGGTGTATATGGGGGCGGATGACATTGTTCGCCAAGCACCCAACGTGATGAGAATGAAAATGCTCGGCGCAACTGTGGTCGGTGTTGAATCCGGCTCGCGTACTTTAAAAGATGCCCTAAATGAAGCCATGCGGGATTGGGTCACCAATGTTGACGATACGTTTTACATTATTGGCACCGTGGCAGGGCCGCACCCTTATCCGGGGATGGTCCGTGATTTTCAAGCGATCATTGGGCGCGAAGCCAAGCAGCAATCATTAGCCCAAGAGGGCAAACTACCCGATGTGCTGATCGCTTGTGTGGGCGGCGGTTCGAATGCAATTGGTCTGTTTCATGAGTTTTTAGGTGACGACAGTGTCAAAATGGTGGGGGTTGAACCAGGCGGGCGTGGACTTGAAGTAGGGCAGCATGCCGCGCCTTTATGCAAAGGCACACCCGGCGTTTTGCACGGCAATCGCACCTATCTATTACAAGACGTCAATGGACAAATTCTAGGCACTCATTCGATTTCAGCTGGCTTGGATTATCCAGGCGTCGGTCCAGAGCACGCTTGGCTGAAAGACATTAAACGCGTTGAGTATGTGACCATTAATGACGAAGAAGCGCTGCAAGGCTTTAGAGATTTAACCAAGTATGAGGGGATTATCCCAGCGCTTGAATCCAGCCATGCCATTGCCTATGCAACTAAGTTAGCGCCGACACTGTCCAAGGATAAAATGATTGTTATCAATCTATCCGGACGGGGAGATAAGGATATGAACACCATTGCACAGATTGAAGGCTACGATCTTTAAAGCACGATTGCAACGGTCGCTAAGACCCCGGTGCATGGTGTTTTGACAGCTAATAAAAACGCCTGTGTCGGCCATCGGCAGCAGAAATTATCCTACGCGGAATGTCTATTTTTAGGGAATACAGTATGAGTAGAATACAAAAGAAATTTGAAGAGCTAAAGCGAGTTGGACGAACAGCTCTGGTTCCTTACATCACCGCGGGCGATCCACAGCCAAATGCAACGGTGGAGATTATGCACCTGTTGGTCAAGAAAGGTGCGGATATGCTGGAGCTTGGAGTGCCTTTTTCAGATCCTATGGCGGATGGTCCAGTCATTCAAAGAGCCGTTGAAAGAGCGCTGACTCACAATGTCAGCTTGATGGATGTGCTTGAATTTGTGCGTGTTTTCCGTGAGAAAGATACCGAAACTCCGGTGGCATTAATGGGTTATCTCAACCCAGTTGAAGCCATGGGTTACGAGGATTTTGCCCAAGCGGCCGTGTCGGCTGGTTTGGATGGTGTTTTGACGGTCGATATGCCACCTGAAGAGTCCGCGGGTTATTTGGAAGCTTTAAAAAAACACGATTTAGACCGTATTTTTTTAGTGTCTCCAACCACGCCGGCAAGTCGCTTAGATGCTGTGAATGAGAAAGGCAGTGGCTTTGTTTATTATGTTTCGTTGAAAGGTGTGACGGGTTCAAAAGAACTGGACACAGTCGATGTGGCGAACAATATGGCGAGGCTGCGCACCAAACTGAATATCCCTATCGGGATTGGTTTTGGGATCAATGATGGCTCAATGGCTTATGAGATGGCTAAGTTAGGCGATGCCGTCGTCGTAGGCTCGGCGTTAGTTAGGTTAATAGAAGCCAATGCACCTAAAGGAATGGATGATGTTTGTCTTGCCCTAGGTGAAAAAATGACAGAATTACGACAGGCAATAGACAAGGCCGATGCACTAAAAGGACAGGAGTAGACATGAACTGGTTTGAAAAGATTTTACCAAGTATTAAACAAGTTACAGAGCGTAAAAAATCAGTCCCCGAAGGGCTGTGGACCAAATGCCCGAAGTGCGAATCGACCTTGTATCGCACAGAAGTTACACGCAATAAAGAGGTCTGTCCTAAGTGCCAACATCATATGCGACTAGGAGGGCGAGCACGTTTAGAAGCCTTTTTGGATGAAGGCAGCTTTAAAGAGATCGCCGCCAATGTAACCCCAGTGGATGTGCTCAAGTTTCGAGATATCAAGCGCTATAGAGATCGTCTTGTTGCTGCACAAAAAGCAACCGGTGAAAAAGATGCCCTGGTGACCGGTGTGGGCACCATCAATGAGTTAGAAGTGGTTGCAGCCGCATTTGAGTTTAACTTTATGGGCGGCTCCATGGGTTCGGTTGTGGGAGAAAAGTTTGTTCGCTGCGTGAATGAGGCGATTGAACGTCAATCTCCTTTTATCTGCTTTTCAGCCAGTGGTGGGGCGCGCATGCAAGAGGCGCTGTTTTCTTTAATGCAGATGGCCAAAACCAGTGCAGCACTAGGGCGCTTGCGTGCTAAAGGCTTGCCGTTTATTTCTGTACTGACCGACCCAACCATGGGCGGGGTATCTGCCAGTTTTGCGATGCTAGGTGACTTAAATGTGGCTGAACCAAAAGCGCTGATTGGCTTTGCAGGCCCGCGTGTTATTGAGCAAACAGTGCGAGAGAAACTGCCTGAAGGGTTTCAGCGCAGTGAGTTTTTACTTGAACATGGCGCAATCGATCGCATTATCCATCGACACGAACTGGCCAACGAACTGTCTGATATGTGTAAAATGTTATTAAATAAATCGGCGTAGATTGAAATTCAATGCCTCTATCCGTTGCACTTTTTCACGATTTAGCTTCATCAAAGATCCCATTGTGACTAGATCAGTCATCATCCAAGTTCCGCGTGTGCGGAACAAAAACTTAAGAGTTTTATGACCATTCCAAATCGCCACTCTACACTCACTCAGTGGATTGATTGGCTGCTTCAATTGCATGCTCAAGAGATCGATTTAGGCTTAGATCGTGTTCGACAGGTGGCTGAAATTATGGCGCTTAAACACCCAGCGCCCTTAGTGATCAGTGTTGCCGGTACCAATGGCAAAGGCTCAAGTGTTGCATTTTTAGTGGCGATTTTAAAAGCAGCTGGCTATCAGGTTGGGGCCTACACTTCTCCACACATTCAACTGTTTAACGAGCGAATTCAAATTAACGGTACACCTGTTGATGACGATTTAATTGTGGCAGCTTTCATTGAAATAGAAGCAGCTCGAGGCGACATAAAGCTTACCTATTTTGAGTTTGCCACTTTGGCAGCACTCAGCGTTTTCAAAAGTGCTGGACTGGATGTTGCGGTGCTTGAAGTTGGGCTAGGCGGACGGTTGGATGCCGTGAATATCGTCGATGCAGACGCCGCCTTGATAACGGCTATTGATGTCGATCATGTAGACTGGCTAGGCGGTGATCGCAGCGTCATCGCCACAGAAAAAGCCGGTATTATGCGCACCGGTAAAATAGCGGTCTGCTCTGATGAAGCGCCTCCAACCAGTTTACTCGCCTATGCAGAGCGACATAAAGTGTTGTTCAGTCAGTTTAAGGTCGACTTTGATTTACAGATAAACGACCAGGCCTGGTCATTTATTGATTTAAGTGCGCAAGACGCACTGCCAGCGCCTAACAAACTAGAATTAAACAACTTGCCTCTTCCAGCCCTTAAAGGTGCGTTTCAACTTAATAATGCAGCCGGCGCGATTGCGCTGCTATCTAAATTAACCACCGTTTTGCCCGTAGACAAACGTGCGATATCTTTAGGTTTGCAACAGGCGACTCATCCAGGCCGTCTGCAGTCTCTAAAAATAGACTCGCAGAACTGGCTAATTGACGTCGCGCACAACCCGCAATCTGCCTTGGCGTTGGCTGGCTATTTGCAACAGTCAAAAAAGGACGAACCTCAAGAGGGCGCTAAACCAAAATCTTTAGGTTATCTGTCGTTGTTTTCAGTCCTCAATGACAAAGACGCTTTGCCCATGGTGCAGCAAATAGCCCCTTTTGTCTCCCTCTGGGTTGTGGCCGATTTGCAAGTGCCACGGGCCACGTCTGCGCAGGATTTGCGCATTTTATTGCACAAAGCGGGTGTCGCCGACGTTAATATTCTGGTTCAAGAGAGCATGACGGAGGCTGTCGTTTATGCACAGCAGCACTCTGATATGGAGGTTTTGGTTTGGGGATCATTTTTTACCGTCTCTCAAGTGTTAAGCGCGTTACAAACAGAGCCTGCAGATGGATGAGATTAGTAAATACCGATTAACAGGTGCTTTTATTTGGTTGCTCTTATTGGTGGTTTTGGTGCCAAGTTGGTACAACAGCCCTGTCAATTTTAAACCCGCAGGGCATCAAAAAGATGAAGCTAAAGGCGAGCACCCTTTGGTAGAGCACATTTATGAATTGCCTGTTAAAACGGCGCAAAAACAGGCCGCGCTGCAAAGCAATCCATTAACCAATAACCAACTACTTGAGACTGCTGAATCCATAAATGATTCAAATGATTCAAATGATGAGCCAAAAGTACCCACTGCAAGTCAAGTAACAGGTGCTTCGGACGCGAGCGAACGTCAAGAAGTGTCCTTGAAAACCGTCCAAGAACCGGTGGTAGAAATAACTCAAACAGCGAACAACGTTGCTCCAAGCAAAGCTAAATCGGTGGACGACTCAGCACAAAAACGAACGCCTGCTGCGATAACAGAGCAATGGATTGTAAGAATAACCGCCTACAAAGACATTAAACAAGCCAACCATTTACTGGGTCGTCTTGAAAGCAATTACGACGTCTCTATTAAAGAATTTAAGAACAGTGGAACCTATTCAGTGCGAACCGGGCCTTATATTTCTAAAGCCAAAGCTGAACAAGATAAACGAAAATTAGATAAAATGTTACGAACGAATGCAGAAGTCGTACCACTTCACTAAACAGTGTTAACGGAACAACAAACTTAAGTAAGAGAGTGTGCAAAGATGTGCGGTATTGTAGGGATTGTATTAGCGAGTGGCCAAACGGTAGGGCAAGAGATTTATGACGCCTTAACGACATTACAACACCGTGGTCAGGACGCAGCGGGTATCGTGACGTGCGATCATGGCCGCTTTTATCAGCGTAAAGCTAATGGCATGGTGAAGGACGTGTTTCGGACGCGGCACATGCGAGATCTGCACGGCAATATCGGAATTGGTCACGTACGCTATCCTACCGCTGGCTCATCTTCAAGCGCTGAAGCGCAGCCTTTTTATGTGAACTCTCCTTACGGCATCGCCATGGGTCACAATGGCAATCTAACCAATGCGGATGCGTTAGCTCAAGAAATCTACCGTCAAGATTTACGCCACCTTAATACCAACTCCGACTCTGAAGTTCTGTTAAATATATTTGCACACGAACTGATGCAGCAAAAAAAGTTGTCGATTGATCCTCAAGACGTGTTTAATGCGGTGAGTAATGTTCATAAACGTGTTAAAGGGGGGTATGCGGCCGTCGGCGTCATCTCCAATTTTGGCATTGTCGCCTTTCGTGACCCTTTTGGCTTGCGTCCGGTGGTCGTGGGTAAGCGTCCAAATGCTGATGGGTTTGATTACATGGTTGCGTCTGAGTCGGTGGCACTGGATGGGCTGGGATTTGATCTCCTAAAAGATTTAGCGCCCGGTGAAGCGGTGGTGATTACCGGATCAGGTGAAATCTTCTTTCAACAGTGTGCTGAAAATCCAAAATACTCTCCTTGTATTTTTGAGTTTGTCTATTTTGCACGTCCAGATTCGATGATTGACAATATTTCTGTCTATAAATCCCGATTACGCATGGGTGAGAAACTGGCCGATAAAATTCTTAAAGAGTGGCCTGACCATGATATTGATGTCGTCATTCCTATTCCAGATACCAGTCGTACTTCTGCACTTGAGTTAGCCTCTCGATTAGGTGCGCCTTACCGTGAAGGCTTTATTAAAAACCGTTATATCGGCCGTACTTTTATTATGCCTGGACAGCAGTTGCGTAAAAAATCTGTTCGCCAAAAATTAAATGCGATTGACCTCGAGTTTGAAGGTAAGAATGTTCTTCTAGTGGACGATTCTATCGTTCGTGGCACCACATCGGCGCAAATTATTGAGATGGCGCGTGAAGCAGGTGCTAAAAAAGTCTACTTCGCCTCAGCTGCTCCACCGGTTCGCTACCCCTATGTTTACGGCATTGATATGCCATCCCCCTCTGAGCTGGTTGCAAACAATCGAACCGTTGATGAGATTGCCGAGTTGATTGGTTGTGATCGACTCATCTACCAAGATTTAGCCGATCTGATTGAGTCCGTTGGTGTCGGTAATGAAGAGATTGCAGAGTTTGATACCTCTTGCTTCAGTGGCGTTTATGCGACAGGGGACATTACACCAGAATATTTGGCGTCCATCGACACTGCACGCAATGACGCTGCACAAGCGACAAAGCAGTTGCCTTGTCATGAAACGGTTGGCATTTATAACGGTAATTAGATGTTTTGCAGTCTTGTTATCAAGCCGTGCGAGACGCGCTTTTGAACAGGTCATCGGTCAATCGCTCACGATAGAAGTTGACCAGGCCTGGTTATTGAACAGTTTTACAGTTGGAGAATTACATTGCACTCATTTGATATTGAAACATTAGCGGTTCGTGCGGGCTATGAACAGACGCAAGAGCAAGAGAACAGTGAGGCAATTTTTCCAACGTCAAGTTTTCGTTATAAATCAGCCGCTCAGGCCGCGGCTCGATTTAGTGGTGATGAAAAAGGCAATGTTTATTCGCGCTTTACCAACCCTACTGTTCGCGCATTTGAAAACCGTCTTGCATTGATGGAAGGCGGGCAAGCTTGTGTGGGCACGGCTTCAGGCATGTCCGCGATCCTTTCCACGTTTATGGCGTTGTACCAATCCGGTGATCATATTCTCTGCTCGCAGAGTGTGTTTGGAACCACCAAGGTTCTGTTTAATAAATACCTGATTAAATTTGGATTAGAAGTGACGTTTGTTTCACAGACCAATGTCTTGGAATGGGCCGACGCGATTCAACCAAATACCAAAGCGTTTTTTTTAGAAACGCCCTCCAATCCCTTGACTGAAATTGCAGATTTATCAAGCTTAAGTGCACTGGCTAAAGCACACGATTGTCTGCTGATTGTCGATAACTGTTTCTGCACACCGGTCTTGCAAAGACCTCTTGAACAGGGGGCGGATATTGTCATTCACTCCGCGACTAAGTTTATTGATGGCCAAGGTCGTGGCATTGGCGGTGCGGTGGTTGGTTCGAATGAGTTAGTTGATGAGCAGGTTCGCGGCTTTATGCGCACGGCAGGCCCGTCGATGAGCCCGTTTAATGCATGGATATTTCTTAAAGGACTTGAAACGTTACCCATTCGAATGGCCGCACACTGTCAAAATGCGCTGATACTGGCGGAGTGGCTTTCTCAACACCCGGCGGTCGAGCAGGTTTACTATCCTGGATTAAAGTCGCACCCACAATTCGAGCTGGCGTGCCAACAACAATCTTCCGGAGGAGGGTTAGTCAGTTTCAAAGTCAAAGGTGCGCAGGCAGAGGCCTGGTCGGTGATTGATCACACACATATGGTTTCAATAACGGCAAATTTAGGCGATGTTAAAACCAGTATTACCCATCCAGCAACGACAACACATGTTCGAGTAGAGCCTGAGATACGTTTGAAAATCGGTATTACAGAGAATCTATTGCGTGTGTCGGTGGGGCTAGAGTCAATTGAAGATATTAAAGCGGATCTTGCGAGAGGTCTGGATTTATTGGCTGGTTAAAGGGGGGTTCTAAAAGCCGTTCAGTAAGAAGTT